>UQNP01000022.1 GCA_900542385.1 uncultured Eubacterium sp. | reverse complement strand
AGTAAACACGTGTTTGCATATGCGAAGGCCGGGTACATATGTTTGAGGAATATTGCAGCTGGAAGTGCTGGCGGATATATTGCAAAAAAGAGAGTATTTGTTGTATGAACAACAGATTTGGGAACAAAATAGTATTATGATGTAGAAAAGAAGCAAAAGGAGGCTGATTATATGAAATTTTTTGTGAACGATAGCTGTATAGGATGCGGTGTATGCGAAGGTATGTGTCCGGAGGTTTTTAAAATGAACGAAGAAGGTGTGGCTGAAGCCATAGAAGAGGAGATAACAAACGAGCAGTTTATCGACAATGGGATACTTGCTCAGGAAGAGTGTCCGGCAAATGCTATAGAATCGGAAAAATAGGATCAGAGAAGTGATGGATTCAAAACATAAAACTTTGAAAGAAAAAAGAAGACGGCTCAGCCGTCTTCTTTTTAAGGAGTTTTATCGATACGTGATTAAATCATCTTGTCTACTGAATCGAGAACTTTATCCATGATAGCCATCTGTTCCTTCAGCTCTTCTTCAGTGATGATGAGAGGAGGAGCAACGATGAGCATATTTTCATGATCATAAGTCCAGAATCCTTCAGCTACCAGCATTCCAAGGATCTTCTTCATGATGCCTTCAGGGTCCCTTCCATAAGGAACGAGAGGCTCTCTTGTAGCCTTATCCTTAACGAGTTCTATAGCGGAGAACAGACCGATATGTCTTACCTGTCCAACGCATGGATGACTTTCTACATAACCATCGAGAATGTCAGCAAGAAGTTTGCTTGTCGGCTTCATCTTGTTTTCTATATCGAGGTTCTTGTATTCGCCGATAGTAGCCACTGCAGCAGCGCAGCCCATTGGATGAGCTGAGTAAGTAAGTCCGCATCCCATTGAAGTGTCGTCGAAGAACTTAGCGATCTTTTCCTGTACAACAACGCCGCCGAGAGGAACGTATCCGCAAGTAGCACCTTTAGCGAATGTGATCATGTCAGGCTCATATCCGAAGTTCATGAATGCGAAAGCCTTACCGGTTCTGTACCATCCTGCCATAACTTCGTCTGCAACCATGAGGATTTCATATTTGTCGCAGAGAGCTCTTACGCCCTGATACCATTTAG
The DNA here is from genome assembly GCA_900542385.1 of uncultured Eubacterium sp. GTDB lineage: Bacteria > Bacillota > Clostridia > Peptostreptococcales > Anaerovoracaceae > Lentihominibacter > Lentihominibacter excrementavium. Next base: position 17,868 of record UQNP01000022.1, on the reverse strand, counting down.
TAGGAGCGATAAGTACGCCGTTGGAGCCTACTACTGATTCGAGCCATATAGCTGCGATATGTTCAGGTCCCTCGTAAAGGATCTGGTTTTCAAGAAGTTCGAGGTAGAAGTCTGCAACTTCGTCTTCGTTTGCGAACTTACAAGCTTTAGGAGCTCTGTATTCATAAGGTCCGTCGTATTTAACGTATCCAGGGCCGCCAGGCTCGTTGAAGAAGTGTCTTGGTTCACCTGTCAGCATACCTGCGCCAGCAGATGATCCATGATAGCATCTGTACTGTGAGAAGATCTTCTGCTTACCGGTATACTGTCTTGCGATCTTTATAGCGTTTTCGTTAGCTTCAGCACCAGCGTTTACGAAGAAGCATTTTCCGCCTTTGAATCCAGTAAGTTCAACAACAGCTTCTGCTGCGTCAGTTCTGCAGTCCATAGCGAATCCAGGTCCCATGAAAGGAATTTTCTGAGCCTGTTCGATGATACCGTCTATTATAGCCTTGTTGCCGTGACCGAGGTTGGAGTTTACGAGCTGTGATGACATATCTGCATATCTTTTGCCGTCTTCATCCCAGAAGTAGATTCCTTCTGCTTTCGTAACAACTATAGGATTCAGTTTGCCCTGAGCTGACCATGAATGCAGATTGTATTTTTTATCTTTTTCTCTAATTGTTGACATTTTAAATCTCCTTTTTTATAAAAAGGGGAAGAGGGAAGACCTCTTCCCGAAACAAAGAATCAATTTTCTGTGTAATGGAATGATTTACGCATCAACCTTAGCGATTACATCAGCATCGATAAAGTCTTCAACTTTTTCCGGCTTCCAGTTAGGGATCTGTCTTGAAACATAAGTGAAGTTGAGCAGATCATGCCAAGTAGCGTTGTGAGATACGCTGTTGCCGCCCCAAGTACCGCATCCGAGAGTCATTGATACAGGGAATCCGCAGTCCCAGCCGCCGGAGTTAGTCAGGCACTGTGGCTGATTAACAACGCACTTGGTTACAGGAGCTACTGCTGCCAGTCTGTTGACATCTTCATCATCGTTAGTGTGGATACCAACGCTGTGGCCTTTGCCCTGATATTCGAGGCATGCCATAACCTTTTCGATAGCTTCGTCGAGGTCTTTAGCTTTCTGGATACCTGATACAGGGGAAAGTTTTTCTCCGCCGAATGGGTGATCAAGGCTTGCGCCGTTTTCTTCAGCCATGAGAACTTTAGTTCCTGCAGGAACATCGATGCCTGCGATCTTAGCGATAGTTTCAGCGTTCTGAGCAACGATTGCTCTGTTGAGAACATGGTCGTTAGGAGTGTTAGGCCACATAGCCTTCTGCAGCTTCATCTTTTCTTCTGAGCCTTCCTTGAAGAGAACAGCTCCGTGAGCTTCCATTTCCTTTACGAACTCATCATAGCAGTCTTCGAATACAACGATGTTGTTTTCAGTTGAGCATGATGTAGCGTTGTCATAAGCCTTTGATTTAACGATCATTTCAGCAACCTTGTCCATAGGAGTCTTGCCTGTTACAACAGATACGCAGTTACCAACACCAACGCCGATAGCAGGAGTTCCGGAGGAGTAAGCAGTTTCTACGAGAGCTTCGCCGCCTGTTGCGAGTATGAAGTCGCACTGCTTCATCAGCTGCTGTGAAGTTTCAAGTTTAACCCATTCAGGATCTACGCTCTGAACCAGATCTTCAGGATATCCAAGCTTCTTAAGTGTAGCTCTGATTTCGTCAACGATAGTAACGTTGAGCTTCTTGCACTTAGGATGAGGTGCCAGAATTATAGCGTTTCTCGTCTTAAGAGCCATGTTTGATTTAACGATAGGAGTAGCTTCACCGTTTGTTACAGGCATGATACCAGCGACAACACCCATAGGCTTAGCCCAAGTCTGCATTCCTGTTTCTTTGTTGTCATCGATGAGGCCAACTGACTTCTTGTCCTTCATCTGGATATAAGCTCCCCAAACTTTACCGTAGATCTTAGCAACTTTGTCTTCTGCTATACCCATGCCGGATTCTTCAACCAGCATTTCTGCATACATCTTAGCCTTTTCCGGCTTAGTGAGGTTGTAAGTAACAGCAGCCGTGATAAGATCAACGTCTTCCTGTGTGAAGTTGTTTGCGATAGCCTGAGCTTTTCTGCCCTTTTCAACTAATCCTGCAACATATTCCTGTGCATTCATTGCCATTTTTAAAGTCCTCCTTTTTTATTTTATAAAATAACAATCATTTAATTAAATGCCTTTCAGCACTAACTATATAATACGCAATTTGTGTGCCAACCATGTGAATAAATGTGATTTTTTTTAAAATAAAAGATGAAAACTTTAAATTTTGTAAAACGTTGAAAACAAAGGATTTCAGCTTGAAAAAGACATAAATTAAAGAATTTTCAAATATTAAATTTATATTAAAGAAATATATGATTTTGGATAGAAAAATAAAAAAGCGATACAAAATTGTATCGCTAAAGGATTGTATAAAAATTAACACATATTATCGGTTAAAAACGCTTGTTTGTAAGACTTGATACAAAATTGTATCGCTGATACGTTTTTGTATCGCAAAAAAGTGTTTTGAAAGTCGTATGTGCGTCAGTCGGCAGGAGTGTTTGAAAGACCGTATTTGTGAAGCTTTCTGACGATAGTCGGTTGACTTACTTGCAGTACTTTGGCCATAGCTCTTGTAGATTTATAATTTGAAAGAGCTTCCTGAAGTATGTCTTTTTCGGCTTTTGCCATAGCAGCGGAAAGGGAAAGATCTGTATTCATATTTGCATTGGTTTCCGCTTCCTGTTTTATAAATATAGGAAGATTTTCTTCTGTTATCACGTCTTCGTTGGTCGTTATTATAAGGCGCTCTATTATATTCTGAAGTTCTCTTATGTTTCCGGGCCACTGATATTTAAGCAGTACTGCGAGGACTTCGGAACTTATAGTTTTGCTTTCATGAAGATGTTCGTTGTATTTAGCCAGGTTGGTCTGTATGAGAGGAAGTATATCTTCCGGTCTGTCTCTAAGAGGCGGTACGTTGATAGGAACTACATTCAGTCTGTAGTAAAGGTCTTCTCTGAATTTTCCTTCTCGTACGAGTTCCATGAGGTTTTTATTGGTGGCTGATACTATCCTTACATTTATAGGTATTGGTTTTATGCCGCCTACAGGCGTTATTTCGCGTTCCTGTATGACTCTGAGAAGTTTTACCTGAAGATTTAAAGGAAGCTCTGAGATTTCATCGAGGAATATAGTACCGTTCTGAGCTACTTCGAAAAGACCCTGCTTGCCTTCGGCGCGGGATCCTGTAAAAGCACCGGCGACATATCCGAAGAGTTCTGATTCTATAAGATTTTCCGGTATCGCACCGCAGTTTACCGTTACAAAAGGTTTGTCGCATCGGTTGCCTTCTTCGTGAAGTATTTTAGCTATCATTCCCTTTCCCACTCCCGATTCACCTGTTATCAGAACAGTGGAATTTACCGATGCAAGTCTTTTGGTAAGCATCATGACATTTCTCATAGGGGTGCTGTTTGCTATGATCCCGCTGTCTGGAGAATAGGTGTTTGTGATGGCGCTCATGCTTATCATAGTATTAGAGGCGGATTTTGATTTTTCTTCATCTTCAGTAAGTCGTGTTATATCTCTCGATGTGGTCAGTATGAGAGAGATTTTGCCGGTATCGTCAAAGATAGGCGTTCCTGTAGTCAGAAGTTTTTTGCCGTATTTGTTTTCATGAAGTATTGTTATCTCTCTTTTTTCATCAAGGACACGTCGTGTGACTGAAGGTGTGAAAATGCCTTTTTTCTCCAGTTCATCTACAGATTTTCCCCTTATATCTGAAACGGAGATATCATAAAGATCTTCACAGGTGCTGTTGCACCACAGGCATCTGCCTTCTCCGTTGTCTATAAATACAGCATCGCTGATGCCGTCAAGTATAGGGAGAAGATCTTTTAAGGCAATATGTCCGGAAAGTTTATCCACGGTTATCCTCCTTTGCTGTAAAAACACTACATTATATTATACAAGTAAAAGTAATTATTTACAAGAAAGGTGAGAAAAGAGAAAATTTACCTTGACAGTCCAGTTTGAGCGTGTAATATTATAATTAAGGATATTAAATTATATGCAGGGAAATATATGATACATGGAGGTGTGATATGGATATTGTAAAGATAACAAAAGATAATTTTGATAAGGAAGTAAAAGAAGCGAAGGGAAGTGTCCTTCTGGATTTCTGGGCGGCATGGTGCGGTCCGTGCCAGATGCAGGGCCCTGTGCTGGATGAAATAGCGCAGGAATATGACAATGTCAAGATCGGAAAAGTTAATGTGGATGAAGAGCAGGCGCTTGCGCTTCATTACGGCATAACCAGTATACCTACTCTCATGGTATTTAAAGACGGTGAGGTTTCGGACACTCTGGTCGGTCTGCGTTCTAAAGAAGAAATGCTGAAAGTTTTAGGCATTTAGCGCACTTTGAGGATAAAAAAGACTTGATTTGCATCGCGTCTTATGGTATATTTACACAAGTAATAAAGAAGAAGTAATCCGCTTCTCACCTTAGGGCTTCGGCTGCTTAGGTTAATAATCAGGATTTTGCCGTGTATGTCAGTTTTGCGGTAACGTGATGCTGTCTTTGCTGCGGTGAATGACGGAAATGAATTGAAGCGGATAACTCATATCCGCTTTTTTAGTTTTTTGGAGGTGTAGGAAAATTAGCAGGGAAGCGATGATAAACGAAGAAATTCGTGCAAAGGAACTGAGAGTTATCGATACAGACGGCGCTCAGATAGGCATCATGAGCAGAGACGAGGCTCTGGCTATGTCTGAGGAGAAAAAACTCGATCTGGTCTGCATTTCGCCGAAAGCAAATCCTCCTGTATGCAAGATACTTGATTACGGAAAGTATAAGTATGAGCTGCAGAAGAAGGAGAAGGAAGCGAAGAAAAAACAGAAGACTACCCAGGTAAAGGAAATAAGGCTTTCTACCTTTATAGAAGATCATGATATAATGGTAAAGGCAAAGACCGGCTCAAAGTTCTTAAAAGATGGGGATAAACTGAAGGTGAGCCTGAGATTCAGAGGCAGAGAAAAGGATTATGTCGCTAAAGGCATGGACGTTATGAATAAATTTGCCGAAGCTGTTTCCGATGTGGGTGAAATGGATAAGAAGCCTAAGTTTGAGGGCAGAAGTCTTACTATGATACTTACACCGAAGACTGACAAGTAAGCATGAATAAATAAACTATTAGGAGGAACATATCATGGCAAAGCAGAAGATGAAGTCTCACAGAGGCGCGTGCAAAAGATTCAAGATAACGGGATCGGGCAAAGTTAAGAGAAATAAAGCATACAAGAGCCATATTCTTACTAAGAAGAGCCAGAAGAGGAAGAGAGGCCTCAGAAAGGCAACGACTCTGACGAGCGCTGATTTAAAGAGAATAAAAGCGGTATTAAGCAAGTAAGGAGGGCAGAGAAATGGCAAGAGTAAAAAAAGGTTTGAATGCACACAAGAGACATAAAAAAGTTTTAAAAATGGCTAAAGGCTACTACGGCGCTAAGAGCAAGACTTACAGGGCCGCTAAGCCTGCAACGATGAGAGCTCTTCGTTCAGCATATGTAGGAAGAAAGAACAAGAAGAGAGAATACAGAAAACTGTGGATAGCAAGAATAAACGCTGCAGCAAGACTCAACGATATTTCTTACAGCAGATTGATCGATGGACTGAAAAAGTCGAACATAGATATCAACAGAAAGATGCTGTCAGAGCTGGCGATCCATGATCCGGCCGCATTTGCTAAACTTTGCGATACTGCAAAGAAAGCTCTGTAGAAATCGAAATAAATATTTGAATCAAAATCAAGACTTCGGAAAAATCCGAAGTCTTTTTGTTTTCGCTACCGTTTATGACAAATTGCGCGCGGCGCTGAATATATAATCTTCATTATCATTGGAAATGCTCCGGGAGGAAATACAAATGAATGTGTACGGAGAGATACTGTTTGCGGAAAACGCCGTTATGGGAGGAGTGATACTTTATATTACCGCCTTGATATCGGAAAAGCTCTTTGGCAGCAGAGGATACGTATTCAGCGGGAAGGGAAAGATTAAAATAGCGCTGGGAAGTGTTATGTGCGGAGCTTTTTCATTCGTTATATTCATTCCCGCAGTTATGGAACTGGCGGCGGCTGCCGAAGCAGGATTTGCTTTTTTTGTTTGTTTTTTGGTTTTAGGCAAAAATATCCTGTGGAAAAAAGTCATCGTTTTCATACTTGTTACGTATTCCATGGGCGGAATAACGATGGCGCTGCTTTTGATCACGAAAAACAGCGGTATGTATACTATGACCGGAATATACACCGGGGATATGAAGGCGGGAATGCTGGCGCTTTTTACAGGTATATCGCTGTTTGCAGCAAAGAAGACAGTTGAAGCTGTTTCAAGGCGTAAGTTCTACAGAGAGCATGTGTTTGATGCAGTGATACATATTGAAAATATGGTGTTTGATGTAAAAGCCTTTCTTGATACAGGAAATTCTTTAAAAGAGCCTGTGAGAGGTCTGTCTGTAGCGGTAGCTTCTGATGAGCTTTGGAAAAGGTTAGAGACTTCAGGGGCTGTAAAATTGGAAAGAATCTGCGTGATTCCCTATGAAACAGTGAAATCAAGAGGGATTCTTGAAGCTGTACGAATAGATTATATGATGCTTAACGGCAGAAAATGCAGCAGATGTGCAGTTGCAAAAGGAGATGGTGATTTTAAGGTGACCGATAGGATGGAAACAGGCATAGAGTGCGGCCTGCTCCTTTCCCGGGATATGATATGCAGTATGTGAGTGTTTTGCAAAGGGGGAACGAAAATGCTGTTGAAAATTTTGAGTAGTCTTATCGAAAAAGTTGCTGTGAGAATTGGCTTTAAGAGAAAAAAACCGCGATGCGGATTGTTTTACATAGGAGGAAACGATACGCTGCCTCCGCCTCTTTCAGCGGAAGAAGAACAGAAGACAGTCATTGAATTTATGAAGGGAAGCAAGGAAGCCAGAAATATTCTGATTGAGCACAATCTTAGACTTGTCGTATACATAGCGAGAAAATTTGAGAATGCGGGAGTAAATGTGGAGGACCTGATATCCATAGGCACCATAGGACTGATAAAAGCTGTGAATACGTTTAAAATAGAAAAAAACATAAAGCTTGCAACCTATGCTTCCAGGTGTATAGAAAATGAGATACTGATGTATTTAAGAAGAAACAATAAGATCAAGGGAGAAGTTTCGCTGGATGAACCGCTCAATGTGGACTGGGACGGGAATGAGCTGCTGCTTTCAGATATACTTGGGACTGAAAATGATGAGATATATGACCACATTGAAGATGAAGTGAACAGAAAACTTCTCGGTTACGCCATGGGAAAATTAAGCGTAAGGGAGAGAGAAATAGTTGAAATGAGATTCGGCCTTGCAGGCGGAAAGGAGATGACCCAGAAAGAAGTGGCCGACTTTATGGGAATATCACAGTCGTATATTTCAAGACTTGAAAAAAAGATAATAGGCAGGCTTCAAAGTGAGATAAAAAAATTGGGTTAATTTAGCGAAAAATATTGAAATTGTATCAAAGCTGGTGTATTATAAAACCTAATATGAATAAATATGCTTTTATATACATAAAAATGCAACACTACATTGGAGGAACAGATGAAATATAAAGTATTTATAGATGGAGCAGAAGGCACGACAGGTCTGAAGATACATGAATATTTCAGCAGACGTGATGATATAGAGCTTCTCAAAATAGACAGCAGCAGACGTAAGGATCTGGAGGAAAGGCTGTCATTTATAAAAAAAGCCGATATTTCCTTTTTATGCCTTCCGGATTCTGCGTCAAGGGAAATAGCTGCGGCAGCGCCTGCGGAATGCAGGATACTCGATACATCGACTGCGCACAGGACAGACAGCGGATGGGTATACGGCATGCCGGAACTTTGCAGAGGACAGAGGGAAAAGATAAAGGAAAGCAACAGAGTGGCCGTTCCCGGATGTCATGCGACAGGAGTCATAATGCTCATAAAACCTCTGATTGAATCCGGACTGGCAGGTGATGATTATCTCTTTTCCGCTTTTTCTCTTACCGGATACAGCGGAGGCGGAAAGAAAATGATAGCTGCATATGAAAGTGACGGGCGATGTGAAAAGGACGAGCTTGAAAGTCCGAGACAGTACGGTATCTCTCAGTCGCACAAGCATATTCCTGAAATAGTTGCAATGACCGGACTGAAAACTCCTCCGGCCTTTATACCCGTAGTAGCAGATTATTACAGCGGAATGGAGGTTACTGTTCCGGTGAAAGGATTAAATGCAGGAGTAGCGGAAGTGAAGAAAATATTCTTTGAATACTATGAAGGTCAAAAGATGGTAGAGGTCAAAGAATCACTTGATGACGGCGGATTTATAGCGGCAAATAAGCTTCAGGGAACCAATAAGCTGAATATAACGGTAACGGGAAATGATGAAAATATATTGCTCGTAGCTCTTTATGACAATCTCGGCAAGGGAGCATCGGGAGCAGCGATACAGAATATGAACATAATGCTCGGACTGGATGAAGAGAAAGGACTGGTATAAGATATGAAGTACATAGACGGAGGAGTTTGTGCTCCGAAAGGATTCAAAGCAGCAGGAGTCTGGTGCGGTATAAAAAAAGACAGGGAAAAGAAAGACCTGGCATTGATAGTCAGCGACAGTTTATGCAGTGCTGCGGGAGTATATACGAAAAACAAGGTGAAAGGAGCTCCCATAGCAGTAACGAAAAAGAATATATCCGACGGTAAAGCTATGGCAATAATATGCAATAGCGGCAACGCCAATACTTGTGCTTCGGGAGGAGTTGAGATCGCAGAGGAAACGTGCAGGATCACAGCAGAAGCTTTAGGGATAGATGAAAAGGATGTAGTCATATGCTCGACGGGAGTCATAGGGCAGGAACTTTCTATAGAGCCGTTCAAAAATGGCATACCTGAAGCTGTGGATAAGCTCAGCAGCGAAGGGGAAAAAGCGGCATCGGAGGCAATAATGACTACCGATACAGTTCCTAAATATACGGCAGTTGAATTTGAGCTTGATGGAAAGATGTGCAGGATAGGAGGCACGGCTAAAGGAAGCGGAATGATAAATCCAAATATGGCGACTATGCTTTCATTCATTACGACGGATGTGAGCATATCTTCTGAAATGCTAAAAAAGGCCCTTAAAGAAGATATAAAGAAGAGTTATAATCAAATATGTATAGACGGAGATACTTCAACTAACGATACTGTAGCTGTCCTGGCCAACGGAGAAGCCCAAAACAGTGAGATAAAACAGGAAGGGCAGGCTTTTGAAACCTTTAAGAAGGCATTGTCAATGGTAACTGTGAATCTTTCAAAGAAGTTAGCGCGAGACGGAGAAGGAGCGACAAAGCTGATAGAATGCAATGTGGCGGGAGCACCTGATGAAGAGACTGCATCGAAGATCAGCAAAAGCGTGATCTCATCGGATCTTTTCAAAGCTGCTGTTTTTGGAGCGGATGCTAACTGGGGCAGGGTGCTTTGTGCTGTAGGATATGCAGATGGGGATTTTTCCGCAGATAATATAGATGTGGAGATGAGCTCATCCAAAGGAAGCGTACTTGTGTGCGAAGGGTCAAGACATAAGGAATACAGCGAGGAAAAAGCGTCGGAAATATTGTCTGAAGAAGAAATAATAATAAATATAGATATGAATCAGGGAGAAGCCTGCGCTACAGCGTGGGGATGTGATCTGACCTACGATTATGTCAGGATAAACGGTGATTACAGGAGCTGAGATTGGAGTTTTGTATGGTAGATGAAAAATATCTTGAAAAAGCTGAAGTACTCGTTGAAGCACTGCCTTATATAAGAAGATTCAGCGGGAAAATAATAGTTGTAAAATACGGCGGAAGCGCTATGATAGATGAAGAGCTTAAAACCAGTGTAATAGAAGATGTGGTTCTTTTGAAACTCGTAGGATTCAAACCGGTCATCGTGCACGGCGGCGGCAAGGAGATCAGCCGCTGGGTAGATAAGGCGGGTATGGAAACGAAGTTCGTGAACGGACTTCGCGTTACCGATTCTGAGACGATGGAGCTTGCAGAGATGGTGCTGGGAAAGGTAAACAAGGATCTTGTGTCGAAAGTACAGGCACTGGGGATAAATGCAGCGGGAATAAGCGGGATGGACGGCGGACTTCTCAAGGTTGAAAAAAAATGTCCTGACGGTAAGGATATAGGATTTGTCGGAGACATAAAAGACGTAAATACAAAGATAATCATGGATCTTCTCGAAAATGATTTCCTGCCGATAATATACCCTATAGGTATAGATGACAAGGGTATGGCTTACAACATCAACGCCGATGAGGCGGCGGGAGCTATTGCGGCATCTCTCAAAGCTGAAAAGCTTGCATATCTGTCTGATGTTGAGGGGGTAAGAGAAAATCCCTACGATGCAGGTTCGGTCATATCCGAACTTTACATAGATGAAGCATATGACCTCATAGAAAAGGGGATAATTTCAGGCGGGATGCTGCCGAAGATAGAGAACTGTATAGATGCGCTGCGAAGCGGTGTTTCAAGGATACATATAATGGACGGCAGGATACCTCACAGCCTGCTTCTTGAAATATTTACAAACAAAGGAATAGGAACAGCAATATTACATGAAAGCGAGGAAAGATACTGGAATGAACAGCAATGAGATCAAAAAACTTGACGGAGAAAAGATTGTTTCTACTTATTCACGATACGACATGGTCGCAGAAAAAGGCAAAGGTGCTGAATGCATTTCGGCGGATGGCAGAAAATATATAGATTTTACTTCCGGGATAGGAGTGAACTGCCTTGGCTTTTGCGATGACGAATGGATAAAAGCGGTAACCAAGCAGCTCAATAAGCTGCAGCATGTGTCTAATCTGTTTTATACTGAGCCGCAGGTGAAGGTAGCTGATATGCTGACGAAAAGGACGGGAATGTCGAAAGTTTTTTTCGGCAATTCAGGAGCTGAGGCTAATGAAGCTGCTATAAAAACAGCGCGAAAATACGGTACGACAAATAAAGGGAAAAATGCAAATACCATTATAACCCTTGAAAATTCTTTTCACGGCAGGACGATGGCAACGATAACTGCCACCGGACAGGACAACTATCATAAATATTTTACTCCGTTTCTTGGGGGATTCAGATACTGTAAAGCCAATGATGTGCAGCAGCTCAAGGAGCTTGCGGACAAAGATGTATGCGCTGTGATGATGGAAATGATACAGGGTGAAGGCGGAGTGATGAATCTTGATGAGGAATTCGTCAAGGCTGCATACGATATATGTAAAGAAAAAGATATACTTTTTATCGTCGATGAGGTACAGACAGGAGTAGGAAGGACAGGCAGATTTTTTGCTTATGAATATTTCAGAGTGAAACCTGATATCGTAACTTTCGCAAAGGGAATAGGCGGCGGTCTTCCTATCGGCGGAGCGCTTTTCGGTGAAAAGTGCTGCGATGTGCTGACTCCGGGAAGCCATGGTACGACTTACGGAGGAAATCCTGTGGCTTGTGCGGGAGCTGCGGAGGTTTTAAAGAGGATCGATGATAAATTTTTAGAGGATGTCAGAAGCAAGGGGGATTATTTTATCGAAAAGCTCACGGATATCCCGCAGGTAAAGAGCGTATCTGGCCTTGGACTTATGCTGGGTGTGGAGCTGGAAGATAAAAAAGCCTCTGAAGTCGTTGAAAATGCTTTGTCTGAAGGACTTATGATACTTACGGCAAAGGACAAGATAAGGCTTCTGCCGCCTCTTACGATTAATTATGATGAGATAGATAAAGGACTTGAAATACTGAAAAAAGTTTTGGACTGATTTGATTTAAAAGAGAATAAAAGAAACGTTATCTGCGCATAAATATATTACAGCATCGGGTTGCTTTAGGGGAGCAAAAAGGATGTGAGGTTAATTATTTATGTCAGGTAAAGTTGAGATCTGCGGCGTCAATACTTCAAAGCTGCCCAGATATAAAGATAAAGAGATGCAGGAAATGCTCGCTGCTGTCAAAGCCGGCGACAGCAAAATGAGGGATGAATTTATCAGGGGAAATCTTCGCCTTGTTCTCAGTGTCATTCAGAAGTTTTCGGGAAGAGGAGATAACCCCGATGATCTTTTTCAGGTGGGCTGCGTGGGATTGATAAAGGCTCTCAATAATTTTGATATGTCCCATGGTGTCAAGTTCAGCACATATGCTGTACCGATGATCATAGGCGAGGTCAGGAGGTATCTTAGGGATAACAACAGTATAAGAGTATCGCGTTCAATGAGAGATATAGCTTATAAAGCGCTGACTGCGAGAGAAAAGCTGAGCAGAAAATTACAGCGGGAGGCTACTGTAGATGAAATAGCCAAAGAGCTGGAACTTAAAAAAGAAAATATCGTTATGGCGCTGGATTCGATACAGGACCCTGTATCTCTGTTTGAGCCGGTATACAACGATGACGGAGATCCCATATATGTAATGGATCAGATAAAAGATGTAAAAAATACGGACAGCAGATGGATAGAAAATCTGTCGCTGTCCGAAGCTATGAAAAAGCTGTCTCCGAGAGAACAGCACATACTCACAATGCGTTTTTTCGAGGGAAAGACGCAGATGGAAGTGGCGGAGGAAATATCCATAAGCCAGGCTCAGGTCTCTCGGCTCGAAAAAAATGCTTTGAACTACATGAAAAAATATGTGTAGATCGGGAATTTAGAAATACAAATATAAAGGATATTATCTATGTCCACGAAAGCCTTATCCTGGCATCCGGGCATATATCCAGACACAGTCCGCATCCGTCGCAAAGCGACGGATCTATTTTTATGCGGCCGCTGTCCAAGCGGATCGCATTTTGCAGACAGCACATAACGCATTTCTGACATTCATGATCCGTGCAGTTTTCTGCAAGCTCGGCCTGTTTGAGCTCCAGCTTTATTTCTTCGAAAGATTTTAACTTCTTCAATGCACATCCGCGAATATTTTCAAGGTCGGATATATTTTTTTTGGATGTGAAATCAGAAAAATCTTCGAGTGTCTTCTTTATGATCCCGTAGCCCTTGAGTAGGATCTGTGTTCCTATGCCGGCGCAGGAAGCTCCGGCCATGATGTATTCAATGAGATTTTCACAGTTTTCTATACCGCCTATACCTGCAACAGGGAGCTTTGTTGTCTGAACTATAGCGGCGACGGTAGCAAGACCGATCGGGCGTATCGGAGCGCCTGAATATCCTCCATATGTAGGAAGTCCGGGCAGGCCGCTTTCGGTGTCTATGCTGAGGATACATCTTAGGGTATCTATCGCGCTTATACCTGATGCGCCTGCTTTTTCAGCAGCTCTTACGGAGGAGAGCAGATTTGCGGTGGCGCATAGCTTTACTGATACAGGGATATTCACAGCTCTTACGGCTGCTTTAGTGTATTCGTAGACTTTTTCGGGATTTTCGGCCACTATTTCCGGACCTTCTCCCATGGGGCAGGCGAGACCGATCTCTATTCCGTCAACGCCGGTTTTTTCGACTTTTCGCGCTATGTAACCGAGTTCGGACGGAGTAGATGCCATTATGGATACGATAAGCTTTGAAATAGAGCCGTATCTTGAGGTTTTGTCTGCCTTTTCAAGTTCACAGAGCCAGCCTTCAAGATCGAGGGCACTGTACAGCCTTATGTTTTGCAGTCCGCCGTTTTTAGGATCGTATGCGTATCGCGGGCGTGTATCAGGATAAGGTTCGCTTACGACAGTCTCGGTTATTATAGCTCCGGCATTACATTCGAGAGCGTTTTTGAGAAGTTTTCCTCTGCTCCATGGACCGGGAGCTATTATCAGAGGATTTTTCATTGGAATTCCCATTATATTTGTACCGTGCATGATATCCTCCTTACCAGATTTCTTTGAGTCTTTTTTCGTTTCCGCAGGATTTCCTGATTTTAAGACGTGATTTTATCATTATCGCCTGCGGAGAATCGAGAAGACTTTTGTCTTCGATGATGTCGAACAGGAGACGTGCTGCTGTAAGCCCCATTCGATACGATGGTTTTGTGATGGTCGTGAGTTTAGGCTCGATGACTGTTCCCACATCGAGGTCATCGTATCCTATGACAGCAAGATCTTTTGGAGTGAGATCATCCTGTTTCATACGTTCTATGACGCCGAACGCGATGGTGTCGGTCGATGCAAATATTGCATCGGGTCTGTCTTCTTTTGCCAGGAGCTTGCTGGTGGATACATATCCTCCTTCAATGGTATTCTTTGATTTTATGATGTATGACGGATCGTATTTTAAACCGCGTTTTTCAATGGAAGTTTTGTATCCTTTGAGTTTTTCTGCGTTTATTGATTCGGGATGTTCGGATAAAATCACTGCTATTTTTTTTCGCCCCAGCTCTGCGAGATGATCTATGGCTTCTTCGGTTGCTGTATCGTAATTAGTGTATACGATGGTTTCGTTTTCATTATGATCTGTTTTTCCTATGAACAAAAAAGGTGTTTTGTGCAATTTCAGCTTTGAAATATCGTCGCTGTTTAAAGTTGAGGATACTAAGATGAGTCCATCTATTTTTCGCTGGACAAGAGTGTCTATATATTCCAGTTCGATATTGCGGTCGTACTCAGTGTTGCAGAGTATTATGCTGTATTTGTTTTGTCTTGCGATATTTTCTACACCTTGGGTGATCTCCATATTGGATTGCTCGAGAGTATCGGGTATCATCATTGCGATGACGTTTGCTTTCGATGTCTGGAGATTTCGTGCAAACCAGTTGGGTGTATAATTCAGTTCTTCCATTACTTTGAGGATTTTTTCCCGTGTTTTTTTTGACACGGCTTCAGGGTTGTTAAGCACGCGTGAAACTGTTGTGATGGAAAAACCTGATTTTTCGGCGACGTCTTTTATGTTCAAGTTACTTTCTCCCTTGCGTTTTTTTTAAATTTTACAATAAAAAGAGAGATTTGTACATATTGCAGGGACTTGACTTATGTCAAGCCCCTGCTGCTTCATGTTATAATTTAAAATCCACATATGAAGGCGTATCGTAAAGGAGTTTTCTTTCGGCAGGCGACGTCCTGCATATGATCTTACCTTTTCTTATGACATGAGTACATTCGGATTGAAGTCTTATTATATCGCTTTCCGTTGCTGCGTCGAAGATGACCAGATCGGCCTGATTGCCTTCTTTTATACCGTAGTTATCAAGACTCATAGCCTTTGCGGAGTTATCGGTGATCATATCGAAAAGCTGCTGTATCTGCGCTGCGCCGTTCATGTGTCCCATGTGGAACAGCAGGAAAGCTGCAAGTGTCATGCTGGCTTTACCCATTGAATACCATGGATCCATTATCGAATCATGGCCTATGGCTACATTTATACCGCGATCGAGCATTTCATCGACTCTTGTAAGACCTCGTTTTCTTGGATATCCGTCCATTCTGTTTTGGAGAACGGCGTTGTCGAAAGGATTGGTTATCATGCTCATGCCGGACTTTGCAATGTTTCCGATGAGTTTGTAAGCATAATCGTTGTTGTAATTGTGCATTGCGGTAGTGTGGCTCGCCGTTGATTTTTCACCCATGCGGCGGCTGATGCTCTCTTTGGCCATAACTTCGACGAATCTCGAATGAGGATCGCCTGTTTCATCGATGTGGATATCTATCATAAGTCCGTTTTCTTCTGCAATGTCGTATACGGTCTCCACATCCTTCACACCGTCTTCTCTGGTGAATTCTATGTGGGGAGCCCCGCCCACCACATCGACGCCCATATTTACAGCTTCCTTAAGCAGATCCAGGTTTGCCGGATCTGTGAAAATGCCGTTTTGCGGAAATGCTACCACTTGTATGTCGATGAGATCTTTCACTTCTTCACGGATCTCTAACAGGCTTTCCACAGTAAGGAGAGTGGGATCGGTGCAGTCTGCGTGGGTGCGTACACGGAGCACACCGTTAGCTATATACCAGTCTATGACTTTTCTTGCGTTTTCCTTGAGCATTTTTTTTGTCAGATCTTTTTTCCAGTCGCTCCATATATCTATGGCTTCAAGAAGTGTTCCTGTTTCGTTCTTCCTTTTGAGCAGACCGGATACGAGCACAGCATCGAGATGCACGTGGGGGTCGACAACTGGCGGAGTCACGATATTACCTGCGGCATCTATGGTTTCGGTGTTTTGCGGAACTTCAGAAACCGCACCTATTTTTTCGAATTTACCGTCTTTTATGAGTATATCGGTCAAGTGGTTTGAATAACGAAGCTTCGCATTTTTGATCAAAAGTTCAGACATTTTATACCTCCTGGTTGTTTTCGTATGAGCGTTAAATATATTCAGCGTTTTCATCCACGTCGTGCTCATCATTTATACCGAATTTTACGAAAATGATATGTATTACAGGTACTGCGAGCATGGATATTATTATTCCCTGAAGTGCAGGCATGCCGATTTCGAATACTCCTCCGAAGTAGGCTGCTGCGCATCCAAGTATATATGCGATTATAGGAGCTATCCTCCATGTTTTGAAATGGACGTATTCCAACCGTGGGATTTTCCCTTTGCATACGAAGAAGTAATCGCCGATTATGACGCCTCCGAGAGGAGGAACGAAAGTTCCGAGAAGATTGAGCATAGGCAGGAAATAATTTGAAATGCCTAAAATAGCCATTATAAGGGCTATGATTATACCGCCTATGATAAATGGGTTTTTATTGTTCTTGTTGAACATTTCGGCTCCGGCGACTCCGAAAGCGTAAGCAGTCGCGTTATTTGTCGTCCATATGTTCAGGGTGAGTATGATGAGAGCCCAGAATACTATTCCCATGGATATCATAAGCTCTATGAGGTCGCCTGTATGGAATACGAGACCGCCGAGCATTCCGGAAAATATCATTACGCCGTTTCCTACGAGGAATCCCAAAAGTCCTGCTATGAAAGCTGTTGCTCCGGTTTTTGCAAATCTTGCCCAGTTTCCGGCCTGTGTTCCGCCTGATGCGAAAGTGCCTACGATAATTGTTATAGCAGAAGTGACTGTCATAGATGATGACGGAGTTATAGCTCTGATCGCATCGAGGCTTCCTGCTTCTCTTACGGCCATTATCATTACGATGATCATTAGAGCAGCCATGAGAGGGATAGCTACATATGATACTATGGACATAGCTTTTACGCCGTATATGGCGGTAACTCCCATGATCACGCCCCAGAAGATTATGAAGAATATTTTCCATCCGGCAGTGTCAAGTCCAAGACCCATGGAGAAAAGACTTCCCATGTATTCTGCGGTTATTGCATACCAGAAAATCTGCGTTCCTCCGAGTATGATATCGGACCATTTTGCGCCGGCTTTCCCGAAAGTGTATTTTGACTGAAGAACGCAGGTGAGACCGGTGCGCGCGCCGATAAGACACATAGCGGCTACATAAAGTCCGAGGATAAGACTGCCGGCGACTATGATAAGTATGAGTTCGTCAAATGTGAAAGCAGCTCCCAGGGATGCTCCGGAAGCCATAGTAGGTGTAAAAAATGTGAAGCCTATAAGTACGCAGCTTATGGAGATGAGACCGCGCCTGGCATTTGCAGGTACGTGCTGCAGCGGATAATCTTTATCTACTGCCTGTTCTTTTCTTTCTTTTTCACTCATGATAACCTCCTTTACAGTGAAACGAAGTAGAAAATATTTTCATAAAATATTGAGAAATAACGGAAAAATCTTAAAAAATATGCTTAAATAACGGAATTTTTTGGTATGAAAATATTTTCATACCAAAAATAGCACAAAACGGAAACAATTGCAAGTATTTTTTTAATTTTTAGAAAATTTAATCGA
>UQNP01000021.1 GCA_900542385.1 uncultured Eubacterium sp. | reverse complement strand
TAGTACTCAAAGTATTAGAAGATTGAAATTCCAACATTTCAAGGCTAATCGCAATATTGATGTTTATTTTTAGATATGGATAATGTATAATTATGTATCAGCAGCAATTTAGAATAAAAATACTGTATGAGTCTTGATATAGTTTTAACATTTATTAACACTGTCATCACCAAAAGGAAACAATAAACTGATATACTGTATTAGTTTGTAAATTTCAGAAAGGGGAAACGATAAATGAGCCTTATGGAAAAGATTTTTGGAGACCTTAATGAGAAGGAAGTGAAAAAGGTTTCCAAAATAGCTGACAAGGTTATGTCTTATGATGAAGAGTTCCAGAAACTGACAGACGGACAGCTCAGAGAAAAAACTGAAGAGTTCAAAAAAAGGATCGCAGGAGGAGAGAGCCTCGATGATATACTTCCGGAGGCATTTGCAGTATGCAGAGAGGGTGCATGGCGAAGCCTCGGAATGAAGCATTTTTACGTACAGGTAATAGGGGGGATAGTTCTTCATCAGGGAAGAATATCCGAAATGAAGACAGGTGAAGGTAAAACGCTGGTAGCTACTTTGCCTGCGTATCTGAATGCCCTTGAAGGAAAAGGTGTGCATGTCGTGACCGTAAACGATTATCTTGCTAAAAGAGATATGGAATGGATGGGCAAACTTTACACTTTTCTGGGGCTCACGGTAGGCTGCGTGATACACGGCATATCTGAAGAGGAGAGAAGAGCAGCTTATAACGCCGATATAACATACGGCACAAACAATGAATATGGATTCGATTACCTGAGAGACAACATGGTAATATACAAAGAGCAGATGATGCAGCGCGGACTCAACTACGCGATAGTCGACGAGGTGGACTCCATATTGATAGATGAAGCGAGAACTCCTCTCATAATATCGGGAAAAGGCGATAAGTCTACCGATATGTACAAAAAAGCGGATTCCTTTGTACGTACACTGAAGAGAGATGAAGATTTCACTGTGGAAGAAAAGGAAAAACAGATATCTCTCACAGAAGACGGCGTAGAAAAATGTGAGAAGTATTTTGGCGTAGAGAACTTCTCGGACCCTGAAAATATGGAAATAAACCACCATGTGCTCCAGGCGCTTAAAGCGAGAAACATGATGAAAAGAGATGTCGATTACATCAAAAAAGACGGTGAGATCATCATAATAGATGAATTCACAGGACGAATGATGTTCGGCAGAAGGTACAGCGACGGACTTCATCAGGCGATAGAAGCAAAGGAAGGAGTGCTGGTAAGGTCTGAATCCAAAACCCTTGCTACCATAACTTTGCAGAATTACTTTAGAATGTATCAGAAGCTTGCAGGTATGACAGGTACGGCTAAGACGGAGGAAAGCGAGTTCAGAGATATATACAATATGGACGTAGTCGTTATACCTACCAACAAGCCTGTTGTAAGAGAAGATCTCAAAGACGCAGTCTATTCTACTGAAAAAGGCAAATTCAAATCAGTAGTCGATGCTGTAGAGGAAGCGCATAAAAAAGGGCAGCCTGTACTTGTGGGTACCGTTTCCATAGAGAAGTCGGAGCTTATAGCTGATGCCTTAAGAAAACGGGGAATAAAGGACTTCAATGTACTCAATGCAAAGCATCATGAGCAGGAGGCTCAGATAATAGCGGAAGCCGGACGTCTCGGAGCTGTGACGATAGCCACCAATATGGCAGGAAGAGGAACAGACATAATACTCGGAGGAAATCCTGAGTTCGAAGCAAGACGTGAAATGGCAAAAGAAGGATACGATGAAGAGGCGATCTCCTTTGCCACCGGATTTGTTCAAAGCGATGATCCTGAGCTGATAGAGGCAAGGAAAACTTTCAGCAGACTGCACGATAAATATAAAGAAGAAAGAAAAGAAGAACAGGAAAAGGTAAAAGAGCTGGGAGGACTTTATATAATAGGTACAGAACGTCATGAATCCAGACGTATAGACAACCAGCTCAGAGGACGTTCAGGAAGACAGGGTGACCCTGGTACGACCCAGTTCTGCGTTTCGATGGAGGACGACCTTATGCGTCTGTTCGGAGGAGAGAGGATGCAGTCGGTGGTTCAGAAGCTGGGAGTCGAAGAAGATGAAGCCATTGAGTCGGGCTTTATAACTAAACAGATAGAAAATGCCCAGAAAAAAGTAGAGGGAAAGAACTTCTCCATAAGAAAATATGTATTGCAGTACGATAATGTCATGAACAAACAGCGTGAGATAATATACGGTGAACGAAAGAAAGTACTGTTTGGAGAAGATCTGCGCGAAGACCTGGTATCGATGACCCATGAACTCATAGATGAGATTGCGGACCCTATAGTGATGGCATCTAAATTTCCTGAAGAATGGGATTTTGATACCTTGAATAAATCGCTTAGGAAGCTTACTCCTAAGTTTGAGCCGCTTGAATTTGACGAAGAAACTTTGTCCGATATGGATGAAGAAAGCCTCAAGGCAGGGTTGTATGCAGATTTTGAAGACCTTTACAAAGCAAAGGAAGAGGAGATCGGTGAAGACAAGCTGCGTGAAGTCGAGAGGATGATCCTCATAAGAGTAGTAGACAATAAGTGGATGGATCATATAGATGCTATGGATCAGCTCAAGAGCGGTATAGGGCTCAGAGGTCTCGGCGGTCAGGACCCTGCCGCCGCTTATGCTCAGGAAGGCTTCGATATGTTTGAGATGATGATTCATTCTATAAAAGAAGATTTTGTCAAGTTCTGCTACAATGTAACGGTACAGACAAAAACTGAAAGAAAGAATGTAATGGGAAGCGGTGAAGGCAGAAAAGAAGAATTTGAGGATGAGTCTGCTGTGCAGCCGGGAGGCGGTGATGCTCAGATACCTCGCCAGGCGGCAGTGCCTAAGAGGGAGAACAAGCAGCAGACCGTCAGAAGAGAGACACCTAAAGTCGGCAGGAACGATCCATGCCCATGCGGCAGCGGTAAAAAATATAAACATTGCTGTGGGAGGAATTGACACAGTGAACGAAGTGAGCTGATGTAATTCCCCCGTCATATGTCGCAGGACTTTAGTCCGTGGCGACCAACGACGCAAGGAATTGACACAGTGAACGAAGTGAGCTGATGTAATTCCCCCGTCATATGTCGCAGGACTTTAGTCCGTGGCGACCAACGACGCAAGGAATTGACACAGTGAACGAAGTGAGCTGATGTAATTCCCCTGTTGAATAACGATGAAAGGAATTGATATATGATACAGACAGAACAAATAAAGAGCTCTCTGCCTGCGCTGCGGAAAGTTCTCAAAGAGGCAGGTGAGTCCCTTTGACCGGGACAAACTTGAAGCCAGGCTTGCTGAAATAGAAGAAGAAATAAGCAGACCGGGATTTTGGGACGACGCGGAATCAGCTCAAAAGTACATGAAAGAAAAAAAATCCATAGAAGACAATCTTCAGACCCTCGATAAACTCGGACAGAGACTTGAGGATCTTGAGGTGCTCGTCGAGATGGCGGAAGAGGATGGAGATGAAGAGACGGCCAACGAAGCTGAGGATGAATTCAAAGCACTTTCCGATGATCTTGAGAGCCTCAGGCTGAAGACGCTTCTGAACGGTAAATACGATAAAAACAATGCCATAATATCGGTGCACGCAGGCTCCGGAGGGACAGATGCTCAGGACTGGGCGGAAATGCTGTTCAGGATGTACACGAGATGGTGTGAGAAAAAGGGTTATAAGGCGAAGCTGATAGATATGCAGGACGATACAGAGGGCGGTATAAAAAGCGCGACGCTTCTGGTAGAAGGTGAAAATGCGTACGGATATCTAAAGAATGAAAAGGGCGTGCACAGGCTTGTTAGAATATCGCCTTTCGACTCGTCCGGTAGAAGGCATACATCATTTGCATCCCTTGACGTGACCCCGGAGATCGATGAAGATGTGGATGTGAAGATAAACCCTGATGATTTGAGGATAGACACTTTCAGGTCCAGCGGAGCCGGCGGTCAGCATGTAAACAAGACTGACTCGGCAATAAGGATAACCCATATACCGACCAATATAGTGGTGACTTGTCAAAACGAACGTTCTCAGCATCAGAACAAAGATACTGCGATGAAACTGCTCATGTCAAAGCTGATAGAACTGAAAGAACAGGAAAAAAAGGAAAATCTGGAAGAGCTTAAAGGAGACTACAGCCAGATAACATGGGGAAGCCAGATAAGATCCTATGTGTTCCATCCATACACTATGGTCAAAGACCACAGGACCGGGGCGGAAGTCGGCAATGTAGATGCAGTGATGGATGGAGATATAGATTACTTTATAAATGAAAAACTTAAGCAGAAGGAGTAGAACAGATGGATATTGCAGGAGTTCTTGCCTCGGAGTTCGGGATAAAGAGAAAACAGGTGGAAAATACGATAGCTTTAATAGATGAGGGGAATACGATCCCATTTATAGCAAGATACAGGAAAGAGGCTACCGGGGCGCTGAGCGACGAAGTGCTCAGAACTCTTGATGAAAGGCTTGCCTACCTTCGAAATCTTGAAGAGCGGAAAGAAGAAGTATTAAGGCTCATAGACGAGCAGGGCAAACTTACGGAAGAACTTGAAAATGAGATAGAAAAAGCAGAGGTCCTTCAGAGAGTGGAGGACCTCTATAAACCTTATAAAAAGAAAAAGGCGACGCGGGCATCAAAGGCAAAGGAGAAAGGCCTGGAGCCTCTGGCGCTTTTGATATGGGAACAGTCGGATGATGCAGAGACTCCTCAGGAAGCTGCGAAGTCATATATAAATGAAGAAAAAGGTGTGCTTTCTGCACAGGATGCGCTTAAGGGTGCGAAGGACATCATTGCAGAGATGATCTCCGATGATCCCGACCTTACGGCAGATCTGAGGAAAAAGACGGCTGAAACCGGAACGGTAGACTCGGAAGCTGTGGATGCGGAAGAGAGCACTGTATATGACATGTATTACGATCATAGTGAAAAGATAGAAAAGATCCCGAATCACCGTGTGCTTGCCATAAACAGAGGAGAAAAGGAAAAGAAGCTCAAAGTGAAGATCTCCGTTGATACTGATAAAATGGAAAATATGATATGCAAGAGGATTATAAAAGATGACTCATCAGTGTTTGCGGATATTTTAAGAGAAGCGGCGGCAGATGGATACAAAAGGCTGATGGCGCCGTCCATAGAAAGAGAAATGCGCGGCATGCTGACGGAGAGAGCAGAAGGTGAAGCCGTAAAAGTTTTTGCGAAAAACACAGAAAAACTTTTAATGGTGCCGCCTGTGAAAGGTGCAAGGATCATAAGCATAGACCCGGGATACAGGACGGGATGCAAAGTGGCAGTTATCAATGAAACGGGGAAACTGCTGGCATACACCACAGTATTTCCGACAGAGCCGAAAAATGATGTAAAGGGAACGGAAGCGGTCTTAGGCAAGCTTGCTGATAAGTTCAAGATAAACACGATAGTCATAGGAAATGGTACGGCATCGAGAGAAACAGAAGAGGTCGTAGCCGAGTTCATTAAGAAAAGCGGACGTGACATCAAATATACGATAGTAAATGAAGCGGGAGCATCTGTATATTCTGCGTCCAAGCTGGCGACAGAAGAATACCCCGATTTGGATGTTACCGTAAGGGGAGCCATGTCTTTGGGAAGACGACTGCAGGATCCGCTTGCGGAGCTGGTAAAGATCCCGACAAAGAGTATAGGCGTTGGACAGTATCAGCACGATATAAACCAGACATATCTTGAAAAAGCTCTTGATGATGTGGTGGAAAACTGTGTAAACCGTGTCGGTGTAGATCTGAATACCGCATCTGCTCCGCTTCTCGCACGTGTTGCCGGCATAAATTCAGGCATAGCAAAAAATATAGTAGCATACAGAGAGGAGCACGGATCTTTCAAAGAGAGAAAAGAGCTGAAGAAAGTTGCAAAACTTGGAGATAAGACTTACAGTCAGTGTGCCGGATTCATGAGGATCGCGGGAGGTACGAACCCGTTAGACAGTACGGCAGTACATCCTGAATCCTACAAGGCGGCTGAAATAATGCTCAAAACTCTCGGCGTAGACAAGTCTGAACTGCAGCACGGAGGAATAGCTGATATAGAAAAAAGGATCAAAGACGTCTACGGAAAAAATGCAGGGAAAAGCGAAAACGCAGGAGGCAGGCGCGTAAAAGATCTTAAGGCTCTAAGTGCTTTTGGCAAGAAGAAAGAGGACTCGGCAGAAGTTTTGTCGCGGGCAATGGAAAATATGGCGTCAGATCTTGATATAGGAGTTCCTACACTTAAAGATATAGTAGATGAGATGAAAAAACCGGGAAGAGACCCGAGGGAAAATGCACCGGCAGTTGTTTTCAGAAGAGATGTAAAATCTTTTGAGGATCTGAAAACAGGTATGGAGCTTGAGGGAACGGTGAGGAACGTAGTGGATTTCGGAGCATTTGTGGACATCGGAGTGAAAAACGACGGTCTGGTACACATATCCGAAATGAGCTCGGGTTATGTTAAGCACCCTATGGATGTAGTATCTGTAGGAGATACTGTTAAAGTAAAAATATTGACGATAGACAGGGAGAGAAAAAAGATCGGGCTGACCATGAAACTGTGATATAATGCGGATGAGAGACGTTTTGTATACAGTATTTATAAAAATACAGGCTTGTATTAAGCTGCTATATGTGGTATTATTCCTACGATGATGTTTTACCATCTTTATGTCATTTAAGGAAAAGGAGAGACAGAATATGGGTGCCATAGTAGATTCGTTTGTAAGTTTGTGGGGCGATACCGGACTGGCGAACTTCACATACCAGAACGGAATAATGATTGTAGTATCGTTTATTTTCTTATATCTTGCAATCAGAAGAGGATTTGAGCCTCTGCTTCTCGTACCGATAGCTTTCGGTATGCTTCTTTCGAACTTGCCGATGACAGGCATGTTCATTCACGACTTTGAGATAACGAACTCAGCTCAGCTTTCGGATGCAGGTATATTCACAGCGTTTTATGCGCTCAAACCTATAATACCATCCCTTATATTCTTAGGGGTAGGATCAATGACCGACTTCGGTCCGCTCATTGCAAATCCTAAGTCGTTGATAATGGGTGCGGCTGCTCAGCTTGGTATATTCTTCGCATTCTTCTCAGCTATAATCCTCGGATTCAATGCTCAGGAGGCTGCTTCCATAGGTATCATCGGCGGAGCCGACGGTCCTACGGCTATTTACTTGACTACGAAGCTTGCTGATCATCTGCTCGGACCTATAGCGGTTGCGGCATACTCATACATGGCGCTCGTACCTGTAATACAGCCGCCTATCATGAAGGCTCTTACCACTAAGAAGGAAAGAGAGATCAAGATGGAACAGCTCAGAGTAGTATCTCAGAGAGAAAAGATACTCTTCCCTATCGCAGTTACTACAGTAGTAACACTTCTGCTTCCATCGGCAGCGCCTCTTATCGGTATGCTGATGCTCGGAAATCTCTTTAAAGAGTGCGGAAGAGTTGGAAGACTTGCTGATACTGCAGGAAATGCTCTCATGAATATACTGGTAATACTGCTGGGAACATGCGTAGGAGCTTCAGCTACAGGAACTACATTCCTTACAGCTTCTACTCTTAAGATAGTAGTGCTCGGAGTACTTGCTTTTGCAGTAGGTACTGCAGGCGGTGTTCTTATCGCTAAGCTGATGAACGTATTGGCTGGCGGAAAGATCAATCCTCTCATCGGATCTGCAGGTGTATCCGCAGTTCCTATGGCAGCTCGTGTATCGCAGATCGAAGGTCAGAAGGCAAATCCTTCAAACTACCTGCTGATGCATGCCATGGGTCCTAACGTAGCCGGCGTAATAGGCTCGGCAGTTGCTGCGGCAGTAATGCTGTCTATGTTCGGCGGATATTGATGATAGTGCAGCTATATAAATATACTAAAATCTCTGAAATCATTTTTATACACCGGAAAACCGGGCGGTTGAATCCGCCCGGTTTTCTTTTAAAGGGAGCAGGATCATGAATAATATAGATACAGTGCTTTTTGATTTTGACGGGACAGTGATGAATACTAATCAAGTGATACTAATGTCGTGGCAGCACACTTTCAAGACTATAGAAAACAGATTGGAAGATGAAAAAAAATTGATACAGACCTTTGGGGAGCCTCTGGAAGACACTATGAGAAAATTTTTCCCGGATGTACCTGTTGAAGAAGCCATAGAGATCTATAGAAGTTATCATAGGGACAATTTTGGAGAGCTTATAAGCCTGTTTCCCGGCATGAAAGAGCTGTTTGCTGAACTTAGAGCTAAAGGATATAAGTTGGGAATGGTAACTTCCAGGCTCAGGCAGACCACATCTCAGGGACTTGAAAAGTATGAGATAAATGAATATTTCGATGTGGTGGTGACTGCCGATGATACGAAAAAGCACAAGCCTGATCCGGAACCTGTTTACATAGCTTTGAAAAAACTGGGATCGGCTCCGCAAAGCAGCATTATGCTCGGAGACACTATGTACGATATTTTATGCGCGAAAAACGCCGGAGTCAAATCAGTGCTCGTATCGTGGTCGGAAGCTCTCGATGCAGACGGAAATTTTGGGAGTGATGCTCCCGATTATGTGATACATAAGGCTGAGGATCTGCTTGAGCTGCTCGGTGAAAAATAATATGAGTGCAGCTCCGCTCTGTGATATTAAGAAGGATATGTAGAGGAAAAAGCTATACCGCTGCGGCAAGTTGACTTTTTCCTTTTTTTATTGTATTATATAAATGCTTTGATAATCAAAGTATTTGATAGTGAAATTAAAAGAAAGGGCGAATGAATGAGCGTAAAAATAATTGGTATTGGGAAATATCTTCCTGAGAGAATAGTGGTAAACGATGAAATATCCAATCATGTAGATACAAGTCATGAATGGATATATGACAGAACGGGAATAGCCCAAAGACACGTTGCCACTAACGAAAGCTCCCTGGATATGGCGGCAAGAGCGGCAGAGCAGGCTCTTGAGGGAATAGAGCGGGAATCCGTGGGTCTTGTGGTGTTTGCCACGATCACTCCGGATCACATCACTCCGAGCATGGCTGCAGAGATAAAAAAAGCGCTTGGGCTTACTAATGCTGTAGCATTCGATATCAACGCAGCGTGCAGCGGATTCATCTACGCTATGTGGATAGCAGAGTCGCTTATGAACGGGAGCATACCGGCAGGGGAGCATGCGGAAGGAACCGGCAGGGCTCTCGTGATAGGAAGTGAGAGACTTACAAGGATAACCAACTGGGAAGACAGGGAGACCTGTATACTGTTTGGAGACGGAGCGGGAGCGGCAGTTCTCGAGAAAGCTTCAGAAGGGCGGGGTATATTGTCTACCTATGTTAAAAATTACGATGATGAAAAAGAAGCGATAACATGTAAAGCAAATTATATAAATTCTCCTTTCTGGGAGGATGATCTGACGCCGGAGCCTCTTAAGATGAAAGGCAGAGTCGTTTTCAAATTTGCTGTCGGAGCTGTGGAGGAAGTGCTCAAGGGAGCACTTGATAAGGCGAAAATGACCTATGATGATGTAGATTGGTTTGTGCTTCATCAGGCCAACGGGAGGATAATACAGGCGATAGCTCAGAAAATAAAGCAGCCTCTCGACAAATTCCAGATAAGCATAGAGAAAAGCGGCAACGTTTCATCGGCGACAGTGCCTATGGCGCTTTTCGATCTGAAGGAAACAGGCAACCTTAAGAAAGGCGATATAGTAGCGTTGGTAGGATTTGGCGGCGGACTCTGCGCCGCATCAGCTATAATAGAGTGGTAAACAGATAGTAAACAGAGGTTAGCAGTTGAATCAGGAGGTATGTATGGTAAACGTTTGTGAAATCTTGGGTACGAAGTACCCTATAATCCAGGGAGCTATGGCGAGGATCGCAGAATACAATCTGGCTTCTGCCGTAAGCAACGGAGGAGGTCTTGGAATAATAGCCGCAGGAGGTCAGAGCGCCGATTGGCTGAGAGACCAGATCAGAAAAACCCGCGAACTTACGGATAATCCTTTCGGAGTCAATATAATGCTGCTGGCGGATAACGTGGATGAGCTGATGGATGTAGTGTGCGAGGAAAAGGTGCCGGTAGTAACTACAGGTGCGGGAAATCCGGGGAAATATATATCAAAGCTGAAGGAGTGCGGCATAAAGGTCATACCCGTAGTGGCCAATGTAACCTTGGCTATCCGTGTAGAAAGAGCAGGAGCCGATGCTGTAGTGGCTGAAGGAACAGAAGCAGGAGGACATATTGGAGAGACGACTACGATGGCGCTTGTGCCTCAGATGGTAGATGCGCTTAAAATACCTGTTATAGCAGCAGGAGGTATCGCTGACGGAAGAGGTATAGCGGCGGCTTATATGCTTGGAGCGAAAGGCGTACAGGTGGGAACGAGATTCCTTGTTGCTGATGAATGCATAGTAGCTCAGGGCTATAAAGATGCCATAATCAAAGCGAAGGACTCATCGACAGTTGCTACAGGAAGAAGCACAGGCCATCCTGTAAGAATAATAAAAAATAAGCTTGCAAGAAAGATATTGTCGCTGGAAAAGCAGAATGCGCCTGAAGAAGAGATAAACGAACTTTGTACAGGAACGCTGGCGGCAGCCGTAAGGGACGGAGATGCCGACAACGGTAATATAATGTCCGGGCAGATCGCAGGACTGGTAAATAAAGAGCAGTCTGCTGCGGAGATAATTGAAGAGATGTTCAAGGAGGAGAGAGAGATTTATGAAGATAGGAATAGTATTTGCAGGGCAGGGAGCGCAGTATAGCGGAATGGGAAAGGATCTTTATGATTCTTATCCTGAAGCCAGGAAAGTTTTTGATACAGCTGGAGAACAGGTAAAGGAATGGTGCTTTGAAGGAGACGAGGAGACGCTCAAGCAGACTCATGTCACTCAGCCGACGGTGTATACAGTAAGCATGGCTGCATATGAAGCTTTTTTATCTGAGCTCAAAAAGAACGGCCTTGATGAAAAAGTGGAAATAAGCGCTGTTGCCGGATTCAGTCTTGGCGAATATTCGGCTCTTACAGCAGCAGGTGTTATAGAGGATATCGGCGAAGGTGTGGATATCGTGGCAAAGAGAGGTGTCCTCATGAAGGAGGCCGGCCTTGATGAAAACGGTGAAAACAAAGGTGCGATGGTAGCGGGCCTCGGCAAGAGAGAAAAGATCCTGGAAGCCGTTGAACAGGCAAGAGAAGACGGTATCCTTGAAGGAGTAAACTTCAACTCTCCTAAGCAGACAGTAGTAGCGGGAGATAAGGAAGCCATAGAGAGATTCTGCAAGGTGGCGGCAGAAAACAAGATAAAAGCTATCCCTTTGAGTGTCAGCACTGCTTTTCACAGTCCGATGATGGTTCCGGCAGCTGAAAAACTCAAGGATGTTCTCATGGAAGTAAAATTAAAAAAGCCTGAAAAAACTGTATATGCAGACTTGACTGCGGATGATTACATGAAAGACTACGATGGAGGAGATCTGCAGGCATACCTTGTGGATATAATGTCAAAACAGGCGATGAGCCCGGTATACTGGGAAGAGATCATAAGAAAATTTGAAGCTGACGGCGTTAAGGCTATGGTGGAGATCGGACCGGGAACTACCCTTACCGGCCTTACAAAAAAAACATGCAAAGGTATTGAAGCTCTCAACGTGGAAAACGTTGAATCTTTGAGTGAAACCGTATCCAGGATAAAAGAACTGGCTGACGGAGAGTAAAGAAAGCAGGTGTGGATATGTTAAAAGGAAAAACAGCAGTTATTACAGGCGGTGTAAGAGGCATAGGTAAATGCATAGCTGAGACATTCTGTAAAAACGGTGCTAACGTTATAATCTGCGATATCAGCAGTAAAGAGGCCGCTGATCAGACTGAAGCGGAACTCAAAGAATTCGGCACGAGAGTCAGAATGGTAAACGGAGATATAACAGATCCGCAGACAGCTGTGAATGTAGCGCAGATAATAAAAGATGAATTTGACAAGAAAGTAGACATTCTTGTAAACAACGCAGGAATAACCAACGACAAACTCATGATAAAAATGAGTCCTGAGGATTTTTCAAGAGTTATAGATGTCAATCTGAATGGATCTTTTTATATGACTAAAGAGATATCAGCGCTCATGATAAAGCAGAGAAGCGGCTCCATAATCAGTATGTCATCTGTATCAGGACTTAAAGGAAATCCTGCGCAGGTAAACTACAGTGCATCGAAGGCAGGACTTGTGGGAATGACTAAGTCGGCAGCAAAGGAACTTGGAAGAAGGGGCATAAGAGTCAATGGTATAGCTCCGGGATTTGTTGAAACAGATATGACGGCTGTACTTACAGAAGAGCAGAAAGCAGGAGCTGCTAAAAATATAAGCATGCAGAGGATGGGACAGCCTCAGGATATAGCAAACGCAGCGCTGTTCTTAGCATCGGATCTGAGTTCGTATATTACAGGACAGATAATAGCCGTAGACGGCGGAATAATAATGTAAAGGGTGATCGGAGGATAAAGATATATGGAAAAGAGAGTAGTAGTTACAGGACTTGGCGTCGTATCGCCGGTAGGGAACAACGTTGATGCAATGTGGGATTCCATAAAAAATGGAAGACACGGTATTGCGGAAATAACGAGATTTGACCTTGAAGGTCATAAAGTCACTCTGGCAGCGGAAGTAAAAGACTTTGACTTTGGAGATAAGAGAGCTGCAAAGAGACTTGATATAGCAGATCAGTATGCGCTTACTGCAGCGCGTGAAGCGATAAGCGACAGCGGTATCGTCAGCGGAGAAAATGTGGATCCGGATAGATTCGGAATATACGGAGGTACAGGTATAGGCGGTATTGCAACTATGGAGCATGAAGTGACCAAGTGTGTAAAGAAAAATACGCCGGGAAGAGCGTCAGCCCTTCTCATACCTATGGTAATGCCTAATGCGATAGCTGGAAACATTTCAATGGAATTCAAAGCTCAGGGACCGAGCTTCGGTATAGTATCGGCCTGTGCTGCCGGTACTCACAACGTTGGTGAAGCTTATAGAAATATAAAGCATGGCTACAATGATGTAATACTGGCAGGCGGAGCAGAATCAGTGCTTTCACCTGTATGCTTTTCCGGTTTTTCAAATATGACGGCGATGAATCCTACAAAAGATCCGGACAGAGCTTCCATACCGTTCGATGTTGAAAGAAACGGCTTCATACTTGGAGAAGGTGCAGGCTTCCTGGTACTTGAAGAGCTTGAGCATGCAAAAGCAAGAGGTGCAAAGATATACGGAGAGATAGTAGGATACGGAGCAACATCCGATGCATACCATATAACTTCGCCGGCACCTGATGGAGAAGGCGCAGCAAAAGCTATAAAGATGGCTATAGATGATGCAGGCATCACTCCGGAGGATATAGATTATATAAATGCTCACGGAACGGGAACTCCTTACAACGATGCTTTTGAAACACTTGCAATAAAGAAAATTTTCGGAGAAGATACAAAGGTGCCTGTAAGCTCAACCAAGAGCATGACGGGACATCTTCTCGGCGCAGCAGGAGGTCTTGAGGCTGTAATATGCGCCAAGACTATAGTTGAAGGATTTATACCTCCTACAATAGGTCTTAAAAAGCCTGATCCGGAACTTACTCTTGACTATGTTCCAAACGAAGGAAGAGAAGCCAATATAAACTATGTTCTTTCCAATTCCCTGGGATTTGGAGGACATAACGGAACGCTGATAATGAAAAAATTTGCGGAATAAGAGTAAAGATGAAAATGTCGTAGAGAAAGGAAGATAAGCATGCTTCTTAACAAAGAACAGATAAAAGAAATAATACCGCATAGAGAGCCGTTTCTGCTTGTAGATGAAGTAGAGGAACTCAATGTGGGAGAATCGATCGTTGCCAGAAAATATGTCAGGGAAGATGAATATTACTTCCAGGGACATTTTCCGGGAAGACCTATCATGCCTGGAGTGCTGATAGTTGAATCGCTTGCTCAGGCAGGAGCTATAGCAGTGCTTTCCATGCCTGAGAACAAAGGTAAACTCGCTGTTTTCGGAGCTATAAAAAATGCTAAATTCAAAAAACAGGTGACGCCGGGAGATGTTCTCACTCTCAAAGTGACCCTTGACAGACTTAGGAAAAATGCGGGTACAGGTCTTGCTGAAGCTTATGTAGGTGATGAGCTGGCGTGCAAATGTGAGATAATGTTCGCGTTTAGTTAAAATAAAAAGGTCAGGAGATAATCATTGGATAAAAATGTAAAGAAAATATACGAAACAATGAGCGGTCTCTTTAAAATAATTCACAAGCTTCAGGATGAAAATCTGAAGAATTCCGATTTTGCAGACCTTTCGCGGACAGAGATACATGCCGTAACGGCAATAGGGATTGGGCGACCGAAAACCATGACTCATGTGGCGAATATTCTTGAGATAAAAGTGAGTACTCTGACGTCGACGGTTAATAAGCTTGTGAAAAAAGGTTATGTTGAGCGGCTTCGCGATGATAAGGACAGGCGCATCGTAAAGGTTGCGCTCACCGACAAGGGAGAGCAGGCCGCTCGTGAGTATGAGCAGTTTATGGAGAGGATCGTTAAAGGCGCTGTTTCGCAGGTACCTTTCGACAAGCTGCAGTATTTTGTATCGGCTATAGACAATATAAACCAGTATTTTATGGCAAAAAGCAGTATGGTGTACGTCAAAACATCACCATTCGAGCTGAAGCCTATAAAACTCGGACCTCATGAACTGCCTGTCCCTATAGTGCAGGCAGGGATGAGTATTTGTATAGCCGGCGCCGGACTGGCGTCATCTGTTGCTGCCGAAGGCGGTCTTGGTCTTATAGGAACGACGGATATAGGATACAGACGTCCTGATTATGAGAAAGACAGGCTGACTGCAAACATAGAAGGAGTGCGTGAAGCGGTCAGCGAAGCCAAAAGGCGGCGCGATGAAGCTGGTGGCGGCGGACTTATAGGAGTCACTGTGATGTGGAGCAATCCAAACGCTCCTGCATATGTCGATGCAGCAGTAAAAAGCGGAGCGCAGGTGATCGTCACGAGCGGAAGCATACCGAGAGATCTTCCGAAGTACTGCGGCGACAAGAAAGTGGCTCTTGTACCTACAGTCTCTTCAAAACGGGCAGCTTCTGCCATAATAAGGACCTGGTCGCAGAAATACAATCGTATGCCGGATGGATTTATCCTGCAAGGACCTTTCGCAGCAGGGCTCCTCGGCTTCAGAGAGGACCAGCTCGACAGAGCGGAGCAGGAATGGCATAGAATTATAGCAGATATAAAATCTGAGCTTTCCAAGTTTGAAAACTGCCCTCTGATAGTAGGCGGCGGTATTTTTACAAAGGAAGACGCAGAGACGGCCTATAAGTACGGAGCCGACGGTTTCCTCATGGGAACCAGATTCGTTTTGACAGAGGAGTGCGATGCACCGGATGAATACAAGAAACGGTATTTGAACTGTGAAAGAAATGATGTTACAATAATCAGAAGTCCGATGAAAACATCTGTTAGAGCGATGAAGAACTCCTTTACCGACAGAGTAGCCGAAGGCAAGTGCGAGGACTATGATATATTTGAAGCGGTGAAACGCAGTGTAGAGGGGGATTACGACGGAGGGCTTATGTTTTGCAGTGAGCAGGCCGAAAGTATCGGAAGAATAGATACCGTAAAGGATGTTTTCAGGGAGTTTGAAACATAAACAAGTGAGGATATCCTATGCTTAACATTTACTACGGCAGTGAAAATATCGACAGAGAAAAATTCATATTTGAAAATATAAAAGGCAGGACTCTGCTGCTTGTACCGGATCAGTTTTCGTTGCAGGCAGAAAGAGATGCCTTTTTTTATCTTGGTAAAAAGGGTCTGATGGATCTGAGCGTCGTGGATTTTTCTTCACTGGGAAGCAAAGTGATAAGGGAAACCGATGGAGAACTTCCCGATATGATAGATAAGTATGGCAGGCATATGCTGCTTTCGAGGATAATAAGGAAAAACGGAGAGCGGCTCGGTATATATAGAGGCCTTAAGGATAAAGATTCATTTGCAGAGATGGTAAACGGATTTATTTCTGAAATGAAGAGGGCGGACATAGTGCCTGATATGCTTGAAGATGTAAGGGATTCTCTTGAAGAAAGCAGTCTCTTGAAGCATAAGCTGGATGATCTTCTGATGATATATCGGGAATATGAAAACGAAATAAAGGATAAATATACAGATTCCGAGGATTACATAGCATTCTACGGAAAAAGGATACTCTCCTCAGATCTTGTGGCTTCTTCAGATGTATGGATATACGGATTTGATACTTTTACACCCAAGAATTTTCTGGTGATGGAAAGGATATTGAAGACTGCCGGGAATCTGAACGTCGTAATGACATACAGTGACGATGTATACAGCGACAAAGCGTGTATGCTGGCCGATGAAAGCGGAGAGATGTTTTCTCTTACGCAGCATATTATTGAAAAACTGATGCTGACGGCAGAGGAGCTCAATGAAGATGTCAGGAAAATATCCCTGGAAAAATCAGAGAAGTATCACAGAAAAAACGTATGGCAGTCGGATAAGCCGGTGATATTGGCAGATACATCGAATATATACGCGGAGGCTGATAAAGCAGCTGCTTATATCCTTAAACTGGTGAGAGATGAGGGCTACAGGTTCAGAGATATAGCAGTGATATGCAATGATACTTCTGTAAGGACCGGTGTGCTGAGACGGACATTCATAAGATGGGGCATACCTGTGTTTGTTGATAAAAAGAGAAAGATCCTGCACCATCCTGCTGTAGGATTCATCCTTGCGCTGATGGAAGCTGCGTCTTTTGGGTACCGCAGTGAATCGATGATGAAACTGATGAAATCAGGATTCATGGGATTTGAAGAAGATAAAACAGAAGCACTGGAAAATTATATACAGCAGTTCAGAGTAAGGGGAGAAGCCTGGAAAAAACCTTTTTTCAGAGAAGGTGAGTCGTATACGGAGCAAGACCTGGAGAAGTTAAACGATATGCGACTTGTTATGACGGATCTTATAGAGAATGTAAAAGAAAGCATTGGCAGATACAATACGGCGGAAGAAAAGATAAAAGGCTTGTACAAATTCCTGAGCGAGAGTTTCAGGATGCCTGAAAGAATAGACGAGATGATGTCTGTACAGAGCCGGCAGGGGCTTGAGGAAGGCGCTGCGGAAACGGCTCAGAGCTGGAATGCCGTGTGCGATATATTCGATCAGATAACGGAGATTGCAGGGGAAGACAGAGTTTCAAACAAAGAATTGCTGAACCTTCTCGAAGCAGGTCTTTCGGAAGTTGAAATAGGTCTTGTGCCGGTAACTTCTGATACAGTTATTATAGGAACTATGCAGAGGACCAGGATCAGCAGGATAAAGGCTGTTTTGATCGTCGGTGCCAATGAAGGGATATTTCCTCTTGACGACAGTGATGAAGGACTTCTGAACGAGAAAGAAAAGAATGTGTTGGAAAGCTTTGATCTTGAGATGGTTAAAAGCGATGAGGTGATGAGGCGGGAAGAACGTCTTGCTATATACAGGATCTTATCTCTGCCCTCTGAAAAACTGTATATGAGCTTCAGCAGAACTGACGAAAAAGGTGAGGATTCAAATCCTTCTGAGATTTTTAGAAAGCTTTCTGCGGATATTAAGACGGAGGGGGATCTGGGAGAGAAGGACCCTATGGAGATGATAACATCCGCCGCAGGAACTTTGTCCTACATTGCAGATGCTTTCAGAAACTGTATGGATGATGGCGAAATAGATGATATCTGGCTTGAGACGGCCAGGTGGTACAAAGCGAATGATGCGGATGGATTCGGCAGGATAGCGAAAGGAATGATGTTTGACAATTCTGCGGCCAGTCTCGGTGAGAAGTTCGCTGATGCTCTTTACAGAGGGGACAGGGAACGCATGGAAGTCAGCGCTTCCCGGCTTGAAAAATACAGCAGCTGTCCTTTTTCCCATTTTATTTTGTACGGGCTTCATCCGGATGAGGCCCGCGTGTTTGAAATGGGTGCCCGCGAAACGGGAGACGTTTACCATGAATGTATTATGAAGCTGTCTCAGAAATATACGAAGGGCGATCCTTTTTCATGGGCAACGGTCACAGAGGAACAGTGCCTTAAGGATGTCAGAGAGATCATAGAAGCAGAAGCTGGCAATTACAGGGAAGGTCTTCTGAAATACGGTAAAAATGAGAAGTACAGAACGGAAAGGATAATCGATATATGCAGTGAAGCTGTATGGTCACTCGTAAAGCAGGTGCGAAAAGGAAATATAAAGGATATGTACTTTGAAAGGAGCTTCGGGGTAGGAAAGAGCCTGCCGCCTGTAAAAGTGGATGTGGGCGGCAAAGAAGTCGTGATAAGAGGCAAGATAGACAGGATGGATGTGCTCGATACGGGTGATGAGGCGCCGGATGCAGGGGGAGCTGTAAGGATAGTTGATTACAAGACGGGAGGAGATTCTGTCGACGTAGAATATTTCAGAAAGGGATACAAACTTCAGCTGATGGTGTACATGAAAGCGGCGTCCGGAGAAAAAGAAAAACCGGCAGGAGTTTTTCTGTTCAAGATACATGAGCCCGATGTAGATGCCGACGCAAGATCCGTGAAGATCGGGGAAGAGGAAGCCCGCAAGAGGATAGAAGACTCCTACAGGATGGAAGGGATCGTAGTAAATGATCCGGATATGATAGAGGCTATGGATAAGGAGCTTGAAGAGAAATCGAGCGTTATCCCGATAAAGAAAGTCAGGAAAACGGGAGAATATGCACCCTCTGCCGGAGGATACCTGTTTACGGGAGAGGAGTTTGATGAGCTTTCGCATCAGGTGGATGTGCAGCTTGAGAGGATATGCAGAGAAATCTATGACGGAAATATCGATATAAGACCTAAGAGAGAATCGGTAAAGGATATGGATGGTAAATATAAGAACGCATGCAAATACTGCGGGTATAAAAGCATCTGCATGTTTGACACAGCTTTCAAAGGCTGCGGTTTTGAACAGGTGTGATATTTACGCCAGCTGCTTTCAGCGCATTAAATAAAATTTCAAGGCATTAAAAAATCCTTGTAAACACGTACTTACAAGGATTTATAATTGTTGGGCTATGGTGGAGCATAGGGGGATCGAACCTCTCTTATATTATTAAATTCATATGGACTTTAAAAATAACGCAGTAATTGCAATGCTTAGAGGTTATTGTAAAACTATAT
>UQNP01000020.1 GCA_900542385.1 uncultured Eubacterium sp. | reverse complement strand
GAAAGACTTTCCCGCGGAATAGAAAAAGGTATCGCAAACGCTATCCTTATAAAAGTAAATCAGATAGGAACACTGACGGAGACATTCGATGCTATAGAAATGGCAAAGAAAGCCGGATACACCGCAGTAGTTTCACACAGGAGCGGAGAAACTGAAGATACTACGATTGCTGATATAGTAGTAGGATTGAATGCAGGACAGATAAAGACCGGATCTCTTTCAAGAACTGATCGTATAGCTAAGTACAATCAGCTCCTCAGAATAGAAGAAATGCTGGATACTTCCGCTCAGTATGCGGGAAAAAATGCGTTTTATAACATTAAAAACAAGTAATCGTCCCAATTTGTGAGTGCTGATTATTGATTTTTGATCATCTCTGTGATAAACTCAAGAAGTTAGATTAAGAGGAGGATTGAAAATGGATATAGCTCTGAAAGTTGTGCTTGGCTTAGTGAGTATAATACTTATAATAAGCATTCTCTTGCAGTCGAGCAACAGCGCGGGACTGTCCGGTTCGATAGGTGGAGGAGCCGAACAGCTTTTTGGAAAGAAAAAGAGTCAGGGATATGAAGGTTTGCTCAGCAAAATAGCTACGGTAACTGCAGTTTTGTTTATCGTGCTTTCGCTGGTGCTTGTGGCTCTTGAATAGTATCTTTGTTTATATTTTATTTTAATATTTTCGGTTGCAAACGTTATTATTAAAGAGGCGTGGATTACGCCTCTTTAATAGTCGTATTGGAAGCGAGAGGGAGGTAATTATTAATGAATGTTTTAGCAATTCTTACCGTTGCTGCAGCAGTCATAGGACTGATTGCGGCAGTCGGTCTTGCCGTCTGGATAAACAAGGCTGATGAAGGTAACGACAGGATGAAGGAGATCGCCGGATACATCCGTGAAGGTGCTATGGCGTTCCTCAGAAGAGAATATAAGATCATGGCTGTCGTAATCATTGTCATAGCATTGCTTATCGGATTCGGACTGCAGAGTGTGACGACTGCTATACTGTATGTATGCGGAGCGCTTTTATCGGTGCTTGCAGGATTCTTCGGTATGAAGGTCGCTACCCTTGGTAATGTAAGGACTGCAAATGCAGCTATGGAATCGGGTATCAACAAGGCTCTCAAGATAGCTTTCAGATCCGGTGCGGTAATGGGACTCGCGGTAACAGGTCTCGGACTTTTCGGTCTTGGAGTTGTAGTGTGCGTACTTGATCTTGCTACGGTAATGGAGTGTATAACAGGCTTCGGTTTCGGTGCTTCTTCAATGGCTCTTTTCGGAAGAGTTGGCGGCGGTATATACACTAAAGCTGCGGACGTAGGAGCTGACCTGGTAGGTAAAGTTGAAGCCGGAATCCCTGAAGATGACCCGAGAAACCCGGCTGTAATAGCAGACAACGTAGGCGACAATGTAGGTGACGTTGCAGGTATGGGATCCGACCTTTTCGAATCCTATGTCGGATCGATAATATCAGCTGTTACTTTAGCGGCTGTAGCTGCTGCAAATTCAGGCGGACTGTTTGATGAAACGATGGCAGCGCTGTTCCCGCTTGTACTTTCAGGCGTAGGTATAATAGCGTCTCTCATAGGTATATTCATCGTAAGAGGCAAAGAAGGATCGAATCCTGCAAATGCTCTTAACATGGGTACGTATGTATCGGGAATAA
Organism: uncultured Eubacterium sp.; assembly: GCA_900542385.1. Lineage (GTDB taxonomy): Bacteria > Bacillota > Clostridia > Peptostreptococcales > Anaerovoracaceae > Lentihominibacter > Lentihominibacter excrementavium. Next base: position 19,123 of record UQNP01000020.1, on the reverse strand, counting down.
TAGTTATAATAGTTACTATCATACTTTCAAAGGTAATGCTGGGATCTTTCAACTATGCCATAGCTATAATAGCAGGTTTGATCGTCGGCATAGCCATAGGAAAGATCACAGAAATATATACTTCTGCTGATTTTAAATCGGTAAAGAAGATAGCTGAACAGTCACAGACAGGATCTGCGACTACTATAATAAGCGGTCTCGGTGTAGGAATGATGTCAACGCTGTGGCCTATAATCTGCATAGTTGTAGGTATATTCGCAGCTTATGAGACTGCCGGAATGTACGGTATAGCTCTTTCTGCTGTAGGTATGCTGTCAACTACAGGAATGACAGTAGCTGTAGACTCCTACGGCCCTGTTTCTGACAATGCCGGCGGTATAGCTGAAATGTCAGAGCTTCCTGAAAGCGTAAGAGAGATAACGGACAAGCTTGATTCAGTAGGAAACACTACTGCTGCTATAGGAAAAGGATTTGCTATAGGATCGGCTGCACTGACAGCTTTAGCTCTGTTTGCATCATACTCATCTGTAACTGAGCTTGCTGCTGTAGATCTGCTCAATCCGATGGTAGTTATCGGATTGTTCATAGGCGCTATGCTTCCGTTCCTGTTCTCAGCGATGACTATGAATTCAGTTGGTAAAGCAGCTAACCAGATGATAGAGGAAGTAAGAAGACAGTTCAGGGAAGATAAAGGTATACTTGAAGGTAATTCAAAGCCGGACTATGCACACTGCGTAGATATTTCCACAAGAGCAGCTCTTAAAGAGATGATCGTTCCGGGTATCATGGCGATAATAGCACCGCTTGTTGTTGGACTTCTTCTTGGACCTGAATCTCTTGGCGGAATGCTTGGCGGAGCTCTCTCCTCAGGTGTACTGCTCGCTCTGATGATGGCTAATGCCGGCGGAGCTTGGGACAACGCCAAGAAATACATAGAGGAAGGACATTTCGGAGGAAAAGGATCAGACTCTCATAAAGCTGCTGTAGTTGGAGATACTGTAGGAGATCCGTTCAAGGATACTTCCGGACCGTCAATAAACATTCTTATAAAGCTTATGACGATCGTATCTCTCGTATTTGCACCGCTGTTTGTACAGATCGGCGGACTCATTTCATTCTAAAAGATAGAGATTTCTGTTTAGCTCTATGAACTTCAGCCGAAGTCAGACGAATTTGAAAATCGTCTGACTTCGGCTTTTTTATTTGAAAAATTTACAGAAATTACAATTCCTCTTTTGAAATAATTTATGAAGCTGCGGCAGATAATACTATAGAAAACAGGAGAGGAGAAAAGTGATGAGAAGATTTAAAGCTTTAATAATGGTTATGCTTTGCGTCGCTCTCTTAGCTTTTGCAGGATGCGGCACCAACAATGCCAATGAAAACGCCGGCGACGGCACCGTAAGGGAAGAAACTATGAACAGTGACAATACTGAAAATAGTAGTGCCGGCGACGACGGATCTGCTGCGGATAGGGTAAAAGACGACGCGAAGGATGCGGCCGATGATGTTAAAGATGCCGCTGATGACGTTAAAGACGGGATCAAAGATGCCGTAGACGGAAATGATAACGGCAGATAGAACATCTGAAAGTTAGCTCTGTGTTAAATGCATCGTATAAAAGGTGGCGCGGCCACCTTTTATACTGTACAATAATAAAAAAGGGTAAATACAGTAAAAAGGAACAGATGAACTTTATCTGATGAAAGGGGACCCATGGCTAAAAAGAAAAAAAGAGATATATACAGCGGAATAGTGGAAAAGAACAGGAGAGGTTTCGGATTTGTAAAATGCGAGGAAATGGACAGAGATATTTTCGTGTCAGCAGCTTCGATGAACGGTGCTATGAACGGAGATGAAGTAGAAGTGGATCTGATGCCTGAATATCTGTGGAAAGATTCCCCTGAAGGAATAGTTACAAGGATCATCAGCAGGAATACGGTTGAAGTAGTAGGAACCTTTGAAAAAAGCAAAAAATTCGGTTTTGTGGTGCCGGAAAGCAAAAGGCAAAAGGAAGATATATTCGTAAGAAAGAAAGATTTTTCAGGCGCGAAGAGAGGGGATAAAGTAGTAGTACAGATAATCAAGTATCCGGACAGAAAAAACAGTGCAGAGGGACATATAAGTGAGATCATAAGCAAATTCGGACAGCCTGGAGGAGATATAAAGGCTCTTGCAAGATCTTACGGCATGAGAGATACGTTTCCAAGCAGAGTGAGCGCTGAAGCAAAGGCTATGAAAAAGCGCGGAGTGAGGGAAGAAGATCTTAAGGGGAGAAGAGACCTTAGAAAGAAAACTTTGTTTACGATAGATGGAAAGGATTCAAAGGATTTCGATGATGCAGTCTCCATAGAGATCCTTGAAAACGGCAATTATTTGCTTGGGGTACATATAGCCGATGTAGCTCATTACGTATCCGAGGGAGGGGGTTTAGACAGGGAGGCCGCAAAACGCGGGACGAGCGTGTATCTTATAGACTATGTCGTTCCCATGCTTCCAAAAGCCCTGTCCAATAATATATGCAGTCTCAATCCGCATGAAGACAGGCTGGCTCTTTCAGTAGATATGGAGATCACCGGGGAGGGAGAGGTCGTAAATCATGAAATATACGAGAGCGTCATAAACTCATCTGAACGGCTGGTGTACGACGATGTTTCCGATATCCTGGAAAATAAGGATGAAGATCTTTTGAAAAAATACGATCATATCAAAAGGGATCTGTTTAACATGAAAGATCTGGCGGAGACCCTTAGAAAAAACAGAGAGAGCAAAGGAAGTCTTGATTTTGATCTTGATGAATCTTACATCAGACTGGACGAAAACGGAGTGCCTGTAAGTGTTGAAGTTGCATCAAGACGTATTGCAAACAGGATGATAGAAGAATTCATGCTGCTTGCAAATGAAACTGTTGCCGAACACTTTTACTGGATGGATATTCCTTTCATATACAGAGTTCATGAAAAACCGGCTCTTGAAAAAATGGAAAGATTAAAAGTATTTTTGCAGAGCTTCGGCATAAGGCTCAGGGGAAGTGAAGGTAATATACATCCGAAAGCTTTGAGTGATGTTTTAGATCAGGTCAAGGGAAAGACAAATGAAAATATAGTCAATACAGTTACGCTCAGATCCATGCAGAAAGCTTATTACAGTACGTCCTGCGAGGGGCATTTCGGACTTGCTATGAAATACTACTGTCATTTTACATCTCCTATAAGGAGATATCCTGATCTTATGATACACAGAATAATAAAGACAGTCATAAAGGGAAAGCTTGGCGAAGAGAGACGTGAGATTTTTGAAAGCGCTGCGGAAAATGCTGCGAAAACCTCCTCTGATGCCGAGAGAAAAGCGGTGGAAGCAGAGCGGGAAGTCGAGAAGATGAAGAAAGCTGAATATATGAGTTATCACATAGGTGAAAGATTCAATGGAATAATCAGCGGGATCACAGGTTTTGGAATATATGTCCAGCTTGAAAACACCGTGGAAGGGTTTATCAGGATAGATAGTTTGTACGATGATTACTATGATCATATAGAAGAAAAATATATGCTCATAGGCAGGCATACACGTAAAATCTACAAGTTGGGCGATAAAATAGATATAATCGTAGACGATGTGGATATGGACAGAAATGAAATAGACTTTATTGTAGCAGACTTAAAATGATACGGCAGAATAAACTTTAAGTTTATTCTGCCGTATCTGCGCTTATGGAAGAAAGTGCATCACCTGCTTCGTCGATACAGACAGGTTTTGATGCTAAGTCTCCAAGTGAGAACATTCCGACCAGTTTTGAGTTTTCGGTAACCGGAAGCCGTCTTATTTTTTTAGATGAAAAGAGCAGTGCAGCGTCATGACTGCTCATTCCCGGAGAGACGGTGACCGGATCCAGGGACATTATATCTTTTGCTTTTACATCGCAAACTGAAGTGTCGTCATCCGGCTTTGCCATTGCGCGTATCACAAGATCGCGATCGGTTATTATTCCTTTTATATGTCCGCTGTCATCGCATACGGGGATGCTGCCCACATTTTCTTTTTTCATCTGAACAGCGACTGTGTATGCGGATGCATCTTCTTTTACGCATGAAATATCGGTAGTCATGAGATCTTTCACTTTCATACAGGATATCCCTCCTTTTAAAGTTTTGGTTTCTCTTTTAGGATACCCTTAAAACAGCGTGTTTATCTGTTTTTGCCCCAGAAAGTTTTTGTAAAAAGTACGATGATAGTAAACAATTCAAGTCTGCCCATTATCATCATACCGCTTATATACAGCTTTAGGAGAGGATGGAAAATGGAGAAATCTCCCAAAACAGTAGGCCCTTCAAAGGAAACTCCGGTATTTGACAGGGCTGAGATGGTTATGGTTATGGTGCTTTCAAGATCAAGTCCCTGAAATGACAGGATGAATGCCGACAATATGAATATTCCTATGTATGCAAAGATAAAAGTGGTGATGCTTGTTACCAGATCTACTGAAAGCGATTTGCCGCCGAGTTTTACAGCTACGACAGATCTTGGATGTATTCTCTTTATACATCCGCGCCATATGAGTTTCATCATGATTATAACTCGTATGACTTTCAGAGAGCCGGATGTTGAAGCTGCGCATCCGCCGATGAACAGAAGCGCAAGAAATATTATCTGACATATGGTAGGCCATATGATCGATGGATTCCTCGCATATCCTGTAGTCGTTGACATACTTACCACCTGGAAGAAGGATTCTCTGAGGGCGGAGCCAAAGCTGAGATCGTTGAACACTATCAATGCATATGTGCATATTATGACTGCCGCAAATATTATGATGATGTGTACTCTGAGTTCGATATCCTTAAAGAACAGAGCAGGTTTGCCTGATACCAGATTGTGGTAGAGTACAAAATTTATGGAAGACAGTATACAGAAGGAAGCTATGACTATTTCTACGTATACGCTGTCGTAGTGTGCGACTCCGTCAGGATGTACGGTAAGACCGCCGGTGCTGATGCTTCCCATGGTGTTTACTATGGCATCGAAAGCATTCATTTTGCCTGACAGCATCAAAAGTACGAATTCCATCAAAGTAAGAGAGAGATATGTTATGTACAGTATCTTTGCAGAGTCGCTCATGCGCACTGTCACTTTTTCAACAACAGGTCCCGGTGTTTCAGCTTTTGCGATAAAGTGTCCGTTGATACCAAGGGCAGGAAGGATAGAGATGACGAATACAAGTATTCCCATACCTCCGAGCCAATGGATCAGGGCTTTCCAGAGCAGAAGACTGTCTGAAAGAACACCGTTTGCAGCAGCGGAACATCCTGTGGTCGTGAATCCTGACGTTGATTCGAAGAAAGCATCTATATAGTTATTTGTGAAATCGGATAAATAAAAGGGGAAAGCGCCTATTATGGAAGCTGTGAGCCAGCATGCGGCTACTATGATATATCCTTCTCTGGCACGAAATTTGGCATGAGGTGTATTGCCGGCAGCCAAAATTACGGCAGCTCCAAGAACGACTGTTATTGGAATGCATATGCGGAAGGCTCTTTCGGCATCCTGATCTTTGACAACTTCGGAATATACCCAGGGAATGATCATGGATACGCCGATTATAAATATTATTATGCCTATTATTCTTAAAATGGCTCTGTAGTTGACTGATATCTTAGACATAGCAAAAACTCCATATCAAGGTGTTAATAATTCTGATTCCAGAATCTTGGTGTGAAAAGTACGAACAGGGTGTATAATTCAAGTCTTCCTGCAAGCATATATACTGACAGGACGAAGGTGGAAAAATCGCTTAGGACGCCAAAGTTTTCTGTCGGGCCGACCAGCCCGAAGCCGGGACCTACATTACCAAGGCATGTTATGACCGATGAAAAGCATGTCATTAAATCTGCGTTTTCGAAAGCTATTAGAATGGCGCCGAAAAAAATCGCAAGGATATACAGGAATGTATGGTTGGCTATGGCGGTTATCGTATCGCTGGGAATAGTCCTGCCGTTGAGCTTTATGGTTTCGACAACATTTGGATGAAGCCTCTGAGATATGCCTCTCTTTATCAGTTTGAGTATGACTATAGCTCTTATAACTTTAAGACCGCCGCTTGTGGATGCGGAGCATCCGCCTATGAGCATCAGGATCAGCAGTATGAATTGACAGACTACAGGCCATTGTTCGTAATCTGCGGTTATATATCCGGTAGTTGTTATTATAGATGAAACCTGGAATGTAGAGTCCAGGACGGCATCTTTCAATGAATCATAACATCCACTGACCATAAGCGACACTGCAATGAAGGATGAAGTCCCAAGCACGATAAAGATATATATCTTAAATTCAGTGTCAGATATAAGATTTTTGATACCGTGTTTCAGTGAATCGTAATACAGGTTGAAATTGACGCCGCACATTACCATGAAGACTGAGATAACGATTCTTATGTATGTACTGTCAAAATGAGCGATGCTGTCGTTGTAGGAGGACAGACCTCCCGTACCGACTGTACCGAAAGTATGCAGCAGAGCATCGTACAGGTTCATGCCGCCGATCAGAAGAAGCAGTGTTTCCATTACAGTGAATACTATATATATGATGTACAGACTTTTTGCTGTAGATGACATTTGTGCATTTGTTTTGTCAAATGTGGGACCCGGAGCTTCCGACACTGCGATATTTTGACCGCTTATACCAAGAGAAGGCATGAGGGCTATGGCGAATACGAGTATGCCCATTCCTCCTATCCAGTGAGTAAACGAACGCCAGAAAAGTATTCCTTTAGGAAGGACTTCTATTTCGCTTAATATCGTAGCGCCTGTGGTCGAAAAGCCTGAGCAGGATTCGAAGAAAGCGTCTACGGGATTGGGAATACTGCCTGTAGCAACGAAAGGTATCGCTCCGATGGCTGCAGAAAGAAACCAGCAGACGGAAACCAGAAGAAACCCGTCCTTTACTTTTAATGTGGTAAAGTTTTTTTTGCATATCTTCATTAAAAAAACGCCTGCAAGCAATGAGGCGATTATAATAATGATAAAAGTTTTTGCGACGAAAGTTTCTCCGTATATCAGAGATACAACAAAAGAAGGCAGCATAGAAGGTCCTATTACTGCCAGGATCAAACCTATTATTCTGAAAAATGAATTCAAATTCAGATTCATGATGCCTCCCCGGTAAAATCCCCTATCCGAAAGTTTTTTTGAAAAAGCCCTTACCGCCATCGTCTTTGAGCAGAGTTTCCGTTGAGGATATATCGCTCAAAAGGCTGAGCATTATGACTTTATCGTCTTCAAGTATTTTGGTGTCGCCGTGAGGGATGATAACATCAGGTCCACGGTGTATAGCCGCTATGATGACTCCTTCCGGAAGATGAAGTTCCTTGAGAGGTTTATTGAGTATTTTCATATGATGGGATGCGATTATCTCAATTATCTCAGCTTGTCCCTGTATCAGCTGAGAAGAAAGGACTTTCTTCGTTCCCTGGACATATCTGATTATGTTGCTTGTCGTTATATCAAGGGGACTGAGGGCAACGTCGATACCCATGCTTGAAATGATCTCGCCGTAGCTCGCTCGGCTTACTTTGGCGATAACGTCTTCTATTCCATGGCGTTTTGCCGTGAGCGCAAGAAGAAGATTGTCTTCGTCGAAGCCTGTAGCAGTGACGACTGCATCCATCAGATCGAGGTTTTCTTCTTCAAGCAGATTCAGATCAGTTGCATCGCCGTGAAGTATCATCACATTATCAAGGTGTGATGACAGATAGCGACATCTGTCTTTGCTTTTTTCTATTATTTTGACGGCAGCGCCGAATTCTGAGAGCATTTTTGCAAGATAGAATCCTGTTTTTCCGCCACCGATGATCATTACCTTTTGAAGATCATTGTATTTTCCGCGTTCGTGGACTTTTTCATTCAAAGTCATTATAGGACCCTTTTCGCCTATCACGTATACGGCATCGTCATTTTTGATCACAGTATCGCCTCGAGGTATTATGACTTTACCGTTCCTTGAAATGGCAACGATAAGCATATTGGGAAGGAATTCCGGCACCTTGTATATAGGCAGGTCTATAAGTTCTTTGAATTTATCTACGGAAAATTCTATGAGAGAAGCTTTGCCGCTGGAGAATATACCGTTGCTGAGCGTGTATTTCTCGGCAAGATATTTGTATATTTCAACTGTTATAGCAAGATCAGGGTTGACTATGTGGTCTATATCCATAACGTCTTTTATAAAATTGATCTGCTGCATATGTTCAGGATCTCGTACCCTGGCTATGACTTTATTGCATCCCAGGCTTTTCGCAAAAGATGCTATAACGATATTCAGTTCATCATTGCCTGTGGTGGTTATGAGAAAATCGTAAGATGAGATGTTGATATTTTTAAGAGTTTTTATCTCTTTTGCATTGGCATTTAAAGTCATTACATCCATCTGAGAACTGATTTTTTGCAGGATCTCTTCGTTGGTATCTATTATGGTTACGTCGTTGTCGCCTCCAAGCAGGACGTTGGCGACCTTTAGACCAAGTTTGCCTGCACCTACTATTACAACTTTCATAGTGTTCTTTTCCCCTTATAAGCTGCGTAAATGATATAATACATTTAAACATCATCATTGTACCACTAATCCTGTAGATTTCAACACATATTTGCAAGAAGCATGCAAATATATTAAAATGTTATAGCCGGTCTTTAAAATAAGCCGGAAGAATAAATTCAGGAGAAAAAAATGAAGGTAAAAAGATTCATAGGAGGTATGCTCGAAAGCAACGGATACTTTCTGTATCATAAGGCAGGCGGAAAATGTTTAATAATAGATCCGGGATATAATTACAGAACATTTACAGATTTTATAGAGGAAAATCAGCTTAAGCTTGATGGAATACTGCTCACTCACCATCATTACGATCATGTGGGTGCAGTGGAAAGGATCAGAAAGGTATATGAATGTCCTGTGTATATGCATAAAGACGATTGCGATATGTACAAAAAGCAGGTGGATGTATATATGAATGACGGTGATGTGATAGACCTCGAAGGAGAATGCATTGAAGTGATAAGCACGCCGGGGCATACAAAAGGAAGCGTTTGCTTCTTCCTGCCGGAAAGCAGGATGATGTTCACGGGAGACACTGTATTCGATGTCGATCTGGGAAGAAGCGATCTTGAAGGCGGAAGCGAAAGGGACATGGAAGATACAGTGGTGAATATAGTAAATAAATGGGACAATGATATCTTTATCTATCCCGGACACGGTGACGGATGCACGATGAAAAAAGTAAAAGAGGTAAATACGGAGTTAAAAGCGATACTAAGCGGATGCGGGAGGTGAAAATGTATGGCAATAAAACTCATAGCACTGGATCTTGACGGAACTACCCTCAGCAGCAAGAAGAACATAAGCAGCAGAAACAGAGCTGCGATGGAAAGCGCGGCGGCTAAGGGAGTGAATATAGTGGTCGCTACGGGAAGACCTTTTTCTGCGCTTCCAAAAGATGTTTTTGAGATAGAGGCAATAAGGTATATTCTGACATCAAACGGAGCATCCATAACAGATGTAAAAGAAAAAAGGACATTTTATGAAAACTGTATTTCATCAGCCTCCGTTGAAAAGGCGGTCGAGCTTTTAAAAAGATACGATTATATCCTTGAAGGATTCGTTAAAGGAGAAGCTTATATACAGGGAGATTACTACGAATATGTGAAGCGTACGGGAAAAAGCTTCAGAGATGTGAACTATATACTGGAAACGCGAAAGCCTGTAGAGGATATATATGAATTTCTGCTTGAAAATAAAGAGCACATCGAAAATATAAATGTGAACTTTGAAGATATGTCGGACAAGCCGAAGATGTACAGCGAACTTATAAAGCTGCCGGATGTTACTATAACAAGCTCGCTTAAAAACAACCTTGAGATAGGAGGAGCTACGACGAGCAAGGCGGAGGCCTTGAGGAAAATGGGAGAACTGCTGGGAATAAAACAGGAGGAGATGATGGCTATAGGAGACAGCCCCAACGATATAGAAATGCTCAAAGCAGCAGGAATGTCTGTAGCGGTGGGGAATGCAGAGGAAGAGGTGAAAGAACAGGCATCATACATATCGGCTGATAATGATAACGACGGTGTAGCGGAAGCCATAGAGAAGTTCGTGCTGAAAAAATAAAAAACATATATGAAAATCGCTCCGGGAAAATCCCGGAGTTTTATTTTGAAAAAAGTTGACAGGAAAAAATTTCCATATTATTATATAAAAGAAAAATGGTAAAAAATGTAAATGAATATATTTACGATCTGTGCATTATAAAAGGGAGAAAAAAGGATGTATAACAGAAGGTTGGGAAATGCAGGGGAAAATATGGCGTGTGAAATACTGGAAATAAAAGGATATATGATAATAAAAAGAAATTACCGATGCAGGTCAGGCGAAATAGATATTATAGTTCGCAGAGGAAATGAGATAGGCTTTGTGGAGGTAAAAAGCAGGCTTGATGCAGGCTGTGTGAGACCTGCGGAGGCTGTAGACGAAAAAAAGAAAGAGAGGATCATGAGAACAGCCGAATGTTATTTGAAGGAGATGGAAAGAAAGGGATACCGTCCTCATGCAGTGCGTTTTCATGTGGTGGAAATCGCTGCAGAACATACAGAAAATGCTTTTTGAAAAAGGAGGTATGTGATGCTGACCAGAGTAAAAACGGCGACTTTGATGGGGATAAAAGGATACTGTGTTACTGTTGAAACGGATATACATAGAGGGCTTCCTGCTTTAAATGTTACGGGGCTTGCGGATACGACTATCAAAGAAGCCTTAGTGAGGATAGGTCCTGCTTTAATCAATTCAGGATTTGTTTTTCCAAGGGAGAAGGTGACGATAAATCTGATGCCGGCGGGACGGCCTAAGGAAGGCAGTCATTTCGATCTGCCGATGGCTATGGGACTGGTAATGTCGTGGATAGGAAAGGGACTTGATGAAAATACGGCTTTTTTTGGTGAGCTTTCTTTGGACGGAAGGGTGAATGCAGTAAGAGGCGCTTTGCCGTTAGCGATAAGCGCAAGGGATGCGGGAATCAAAAAAATAGTGCTGCCCGGAGCCAATGCAGAAGAGATAAGCATATTGGAGGACATTGAAGTGATCCCGGTAAACGATCTTAAGATGGCGGTATGCTATGCGGCAGAAGGAAAATTGCCGGACGTATCTTTTCTATATAAAAGGAAAGAAAAACGTGAGGATGCTGAAAACAGAAAATATGTATCAGATAGAATGGATTTTTCACAGGTAAAAGGGCAGGAAAGCGCGAAGCGGGCTTTGACCGTTGCTGCCGCAGGCGGTCACGGTATTCTGATGATAGGAGGAGCAGGATGCGGAAAGAGTATGATGGCGAAGCGCATCCCGACAATACTGCCTGAGCTTACATATGAGGAAAAACTTGAAATAACGGGTATATACAGTATAGCAAACCTTTTATCGGAAGATAACCCTGTAGTTGAAAAAAGACCTTTCAGAGCTCCGCATCACAGCATAACAGCTAAAGGACTCACGGGAGGAGGTTTAAAACCGAGACCGGGAGAGCTTTCGCTGGCTCACAGAGGAGTACTGTTTCTCGATGAACTTGGAGAATTTGATATCAGGACCATAGATGCTATGAGACAGCCTGTTGAGGATGGGTATATAAGATTGAACAGAAATTTTGAAGAAGTGGTCTTTCCGTCCGATGTCATGATAGTCGCAGCGGCGAATCCATGTAAATGCGGGAATTTATGGGATGAGAAAAAGATATGCACCTGCAGCGAGAGACAGATAAACAGTTACAGGAGAAAGCTTACCGGACCCTTTTCAGACAGGATAGATATGCATATAAAAATAGCTCCGGTGCCAAGGGAAAAAATAGAAGAAAAGGAAAGCGGGAAAAGCAGGGGCATGTCATCGTCACAGATGAAAAGCAAGGTACAGAAGGCGAGGATGAGGCAGGCGGAAAGATATAGAGATATGAGCTTTTCATGCAACGGAAGACTTGATGATATGGGTGTTCGCAAATTCTGTGCAATGACGGACGGAGCATCCAGGCTTTTGGCGGAAGCATACGACAGGTTCGGGTTTTCCGCCAGAGCTTATGTCAAGATACTTAAGACTGCCAGAACCATCGCTGACATCGAAGGGAAGGACTGTATAGGTGAAGATGAAGCGGCGGAAGCGCTCATGTACAGGACAGGAGGATGGATATGAATGGAAAGACCGATATATCAGATATGATACAGACTATGGACTCAGGAGACGCTCGTTATCCGGAGCTTCTAAAAGAGATAAGAGACTATCCGAATATATTGTATTACATAGGCGATGCAGGAATTTTAAAAAAGAAAAAGGCGGCCATTGTCGGCTCAAGGAAAACGACGATGTACGGAAGGAAGGTCGCAGCCTCCGTTGCTGAGGATATATCGTCAGCAGGTATATGCGTAGTGAGCGGAATGGCTTATGGCATAGATTCCTGTGCGCATGAAGGGGCGCTCAAAGGAGAAGGCAGCACCGTAGCGGTGCTGGGGTGCGGAGTGGATATATGTTACCCGAGATCCAACATAGAGTTGAAGCGAAATATAGAGAAAAAGGGATTGATCATCTCAGAGTATCCGCCGGGGACAAGACCGGAAAAATACAGATTTCCTCAGAGAAACAGGATAATAAGCGGGATATCTGAATTGACGGTGGTTGTACAGGCGGGAATAAAAAGCGGAGCGCTCATAACTGCTGACTGCGCTGCTGAGCAGGGAAGAGATGTATATGCTGTACCTGCCAATATAGACAGCGAATACAGCCTTGGAAGCAATAAACTTATAAAAGACGGAGCTATCCCTCTGATAAACGCAGGAGAAGTGCTTGAGGCTATGGGAGTCGGGATTTCCGATCCTTCTAAAATCAGAGAAAAGCTTTCCGAAACGGAAAAAAATATATACGATATGGTATATTCACAAGGAGAATTGACGGCAGATGATATAAGCCGGAGACTGGATATGGACAGCGGACGTGTAAACGGCATAGTAGCTGTAATGGAGATGAAAGGTGTTGTTTTTTCGGCTATGGGAAAAATTTTTATTGCAAAAATATAAAAATATACATATAATCAAATATTAGAAGTTAAAGTGAAATTTAAAGGAGGGGTTTTCATGGCTTCAGCCAAAAAAAATCTTGTGATCGTGGAATCGCCGTCCAAGGCAAAAACCATAGGAAAGTTCCTTGGCGGACGCTATAAAGTCATAGCTTCTGTCGGCCACGTCAGAGATTTGCCTAAAAGCAAGCTGGGAATAGATATTGAAAACGATTTTGACCCTCAGTACATATCTATAAGGGGTAAGGGAGAAATCATCAAAGAGTTGAAAAAGGAAGCCAAGAGTGCGTCTAAAGTCTATCTTGCAACAGACCCGGATAGAGAAGGAGAAGCAATATCTTGGCATTTAGCATTTTTGTTGGGAATCGATCATAATACACCGTGCCGGATAGTATTCAATGAGATAACAGAAAAGGCTATCAAGGACGCTATAAAAAATCCAAGACCTATAGATGAAAGTTTAGTAGATGCGCAGCAGGCAAGAAGAGTTTTGGACAGACTGGTGGGATATCAGATAAGTCCGCTGCTGTGGAGGAAGGTCAGAAGAGGTCTCAGTGCAGGCAGGGTTCAGTCTGCGGCACTCAAGATAATATGCGACAGAGAGAATGAAATCAAGAATTTCAAGCCTAAAGAATTCTGGACAATAGAAGCGGAATTTGAAAAGGACAGGAAATTTACTGCCAAGCTTGTGGAATATAAGGATAAAAAACTTGAAATAGAGAACAAAGAACAGACAGACAGCATTCTCAAAGAACTGAAGCAGGGTGAATATACGGTAGGCAATATCGAGGAAAAAGACAGATCGAGAAAAGCGGCAGCTCCGTTTACCACGAGCAGTCTCCAGCAGGATGCGGCAAATAAGCTCAACTTTTCTACGAGAAAGACGATGATGGTTGCTCAGCAGCTTTACGAAGGAATAGAGATAAAGGGACAGGGGATCATAGGTCTTGTATCGTATATAAGAACGGATTCCGTCAGAATATCTGAAGAGGCCAAGCAGGCATCAAAAGAATATATAATAAACAGCATGGGCAGTGAGTACTACTCAAACAACATATATACGAATAAGAAAAAAGATGTTCAGGACGCCCATGAAGCTATCAGGCCAAGTCATATAGATCTTGAGCCGGATGCGATAAAAGATTCGGTAACTAAAGATCAGTACAATCTGTATAAACTGATATGGACGAGGTTTGTGGCCAGCCAGATGTCTCCGGCTAAATTCAAGGCCGTGAACGCAGCTGTGATGAACGGAGATTATAAGTTCAAAGCAACAGGCTCCAAGCTGATCTTCGATGGCTTTCTCAAAGTATATTCTCAGTCTAAAGACGGAGAGGAGAACAAACTGCTTCCTCATCTTGAAAAAGGAGAAAAACTTCAGCCATCGGATATAAAAGGAGAGCAGAATTTCACTCAGCCGCCGGCCAGATTTACAGAGGCGAGCCTTGTAAAGGATCTCGAAGATAAAGATATAGGCAGACCGAGTACATATGCTCCGATAGTGGCGACGCTGATGGACAGAAATTATATAACAAAGGAAAAGAAATCTCTGATACCTACAGAGCTGGGATTTATCGTAACGGATGTTATGCAGCAGTATTTCAAGGAAATAGTCGATACTGGATTCACAGCTCAGATGGAAGAGGAATTGGATGATATAGAAGTCAAAAAAATTCCGTGGAAGAGTGTAATTAAAGATTTTTACGGGACTTTCGAGAAAGAGCTGGAAATAGCGGAAAAAGAAATAAAAAAAGTCGAATTCGAAGTGGAACTTACAGGAGAAGTCTGTGAAAAGTGCGGCAGACCTATGGCCATAAAACATGGAAGATTCGGGGCTTTTGCTGCATGTACAGGATATCCTGAATGTAAGAACACAAAACCTTTAGTTGAGACGATAGATGTGAAATGTCCTAAATGCGGACGTGACATCGTAGCGAGAAGAAGTAAAAAAGGAAGAGTTTTTTATGGGTGCAGCGGTTATCCCGACTGTACACAGTCATATTGGAATAAACCGGTAAATAAGAAATGCCCTAAATGCGGAGCGCTTCTTGTTGAGAAGAAGACTAAAAACGGAAAGTACGCCTGCTCCAACAGTGAATGTGACTATAAAGAATAGGACGGGCTGCGAAAAAAGTACAGGAAAAAACCATAAAGGAGGTAAACGTATATGGTTGAATTTCATGCGACAACTATAGTTGCGGTCAAAAGAGGACCGGATGACATATGTATCGGCGGAGACGGCCAGGTTACGATGGGCGAAACTGCTATAATGAAAAACGGAGCAAAGAAAGTAAAGAAGATCTATAAGAATTCTATAATAACAGGATTTGCAGGCTCAGTTGCAGATGCTTTTTCTCTCACTGAAAAATTTGAGGGAAAGTTGGACGAGCACGGCGGAAACCTCAAAAGGGCCGCAGTTGCACTGGCTCAGCTTTGGCGTTCTGACAAGGCGATGAGAAACCTTGAAGCGCTCATGATAGTTGCGGACAAAGAGGATATGCTCGTGCTGTCAGGTACAGGAGAAGTAATAGAGCCGGATCAGCCTTTCGTAGCTATAGGATCGGGAGGAAATTACGCGTATGCAGCAGCCAATGCTTTATACAACAATACCGATCTTGGTGCTGAAGATATCGTAAGGAAGTCTTTGGAAATAGCTTCGTCTATCTGCGTATATACTAACGATAATATTTCCATAGAGAAATTATAGGAGGTACGGGATGGCAAACAAACTTTATCAGATGACTCCCAAAGAGATAGTTCAGGAGTTGGATAAATATATAATCGGACAGGATGAGGCAAAGAAATCAGTTGCCATAGCTTTAAGGAACAGATACAGGAGAAGTCTTTTGTCTGAAAAGATGAGAGAGGAGATCACTCCTAAAAATATACTGATGATGGGCCCTACGGGAGTAGGTAAAACGGAGATAGCAAGAAGGCTCGCAAAACTAATGGATGCTCCTTTCGTAAAAGTTGAGGCCACTAAGTTCACAGAAGTAGGATACGTGGGCCGCGATGTGGATTCCATGGTAAGAGATCTTGTTGAAGCATCAATAAGGATAACGAAGCAGGCTATGCTGGAGGAAAAGTATTCCGTAGCTGATGAAATCGTGGAAGAAAAAATAATAGAAGCGATAATACCTGGAAAGAAGAAAAAGGTATCCGACAGCAAAAACAGAGGGCCTTTTGATTTCATACTTGGCAACAGCGGGTATATAAGTCAGAAAGAGCAGTATGAGCAGCAGCAAAAGAAGGACTCGGAAGAAAACACCGAAATGGATACAGAACTTGCCAGAGAGCAGGTGAGACAGCAGCTCAGAGAGGGACTGCTTGAAGAACAGTATATAGAGATCCAGGTCACGGATACGCCTAAGACCAACAATCTTGATATGGGTAATGAAGGCATGAGCATTGCCATCGGTAATATTTTCGGAGATATGGCTCCTAAGAAGATGAAGAACAGGAAAGTCAAGGTAAAGGATGCCAGGAAGATACTGCGCGAGGAAGAAGCTCAGAACCTCATAGATATGGATCAGGTAACAGAGGACGCTCTTCATAACGCTGAGCAGAACGGGATCATATTTATAGACGAAATAGATAAGATCGCATCGGGCTCGGGTTACAGAAGCGGCGCTGATGTTTCAAGGGAAGGCGTACAGAGAGATATTCTTCCAATAGTTGAAGGAAGCGTAATAAATACAAAACACGGTCCTGTTAAGACCGATCATATACTTTTCATAGGCGCAGGAGCATTCCATACTGCTAAGCCTACGGATTTGATACCTGAACTTCAGGGACGATTCCCGATAAGGGTCGAACTTGAAAATCTTGATAAAGATACTTTTGTCAAGATACTTACGGTGCCTGAAAATGCGCTGCTCAAACAGCACAAGGCACTTCTTGAAACAGAAGGAATCGAGATTGAATTTACGGAAGAGGCGATCGATGAGATCGCAACGATGGCGTTCCTTATGAATGAACAGACTGAAAATATAGGTGCGAGAAGACTTCACACTATTCTCGAGAAGCTGCTTGAAGATATTTCATTCAACATTCCTGATATGGATGAGGAAAAAGTGGTTATCGACAGGGATTATGTGAAGCAGAAATTTGAAGAAACCATACATCCTGATGATCTTGACAGATATATACTCTGATCAGAGAATCTGTGATATTTTGGAAAACTTTAGAATTTTGAATTTCGACCTCGCTGCTGTACGTTACGGCGGCGAGGTCTTATGACGAGTACAGCAAAACAGTAATAAAAATTGTTAAAAAATTGTAGAAAAAATAACAAATTTATGTTAATTGTGTAAAAATAAAAAACTTTTTTGAAAAGTCAAAAAAAGAGTTGTTTTGGATTTAAAAAAATTATATAATGAAACTGGTTTAAGTATGAAATTTCAATTATAAAGGACGAGGTATAGATTATGAGTGATATTTTGAATAAGGTCAGAAAATTGAACTGGCTGTTGCAGGAAAGCCCTACAGGGGTATTTTCTTTTAACGAAATGTGCGGCATCCTGAGCGATCTGATGGATGCCAATGTTTATGTAGCAAATGACAGAGGCAAAGTTATAGGAGTAAACTATAAGATAAAGTCGGACAGCCCTACTATAGCTGACCCTGAGACGGGCGCAGAGATTTTTCCTGGGGAATACAATGAAGAGCTCATGAAAGTAAGCGAAACTACAGCAAACCTGTCTGGAGATGAAGCTCTTAAAATATTTAAATACGACTATGACACGGCGGATAAGCTTCATACGGTAATACCTATTTTAGGAGGAGGAACCAGATGGGGAACGCTTGTGCTTACGCGTTATGCTCCTAAATTCAATGATGAGGATCTTGTTTTAGGTGAATACGGCGCAGCTGTTATCGGACTTGAGATACAGAGAAGAAAGTCGCTTGAAAGAGAAGAAGAAGAAAGACAGATAGCTATGGTGCAGATGGCGATAGGAACATTGTCATACTCTGAAATAGAGGCGGTACAGCAGATATTTGCAGAGCTTGAAGGCAGTGAAGGTCTGCTGGTAGCAAGTAAGATAGCGGACAGGTCAGGAATAACAAGATCCGTAATAGTAAACGCTCTCAGAAAACTGGAAAGTGCAGGAGTCATAGAGTCGAGATCACTGGGAATGAAAGGTACGAGAATAAAGATAATAAACTCGAAATTCAAAGAAGAACTGGGAAAGATGGTTATGTAGATATGTATTTTTCAGTCAGAAAGATGCTGCTTGCAGATATTAGTTTGAGTTTAACAAAAACCTTATGCCGCGCATATTATAGTGCGGCAGTTTTTTTATGTTTTGAAAGAAGGTTTTTGTATGAGGCGTTTTGGGAAATTGAAACTTGCGGCAGTCGTTTTACTTATACTGTCCATTGCGGCAGTTGTTGCCGTGAAAATGGAGATAGAGCCTAATATGGAGTCGGTTTCGAAAATAAAGGCGGAGGCTCTGGTGGGAAGAACCATAAGCAAAGCTCTCGTTTCGCAATTTGAAAAAGACACTTCTCAAGATGAGCTTTTTACGATAATAAACGGTGAAGACGGATCGATAGAGATGGTCCAGGCTAATTCTGCGGCGATAAATATATTCATGTCGCAGCTTTCTGTGAAGCTTCAGGAATCCTTTCAAAAAATGGAGGAGGCAAAAACAGAAGTGTCGCTGGGAGCGCTGATGGGGAGCAAATTTTTATCTCAGACGGGGCCGTATGTGAATTTATCGATAGTGCCCATGAGCGTCTCGTCTATGGACTTTAAAACTGAATTTGAATCTCAGGGTATAAATCAGACGAAGTATAAGATATACATAGTTCTTGAATGCAGAGTTAAAGTGCTTGCACCTTTTATCTCCAGGACATTTACGACAGAAAATACGGTGCTGATAGCAGAGGCGGTTATATTGGGCAAAGTGCCGAATAGTTTTGTGCAGGTGCCTAAAGAAGATATTTTAGATGTAACATAAACAAAAGTATGGTAATATAATGTCATGCTTAGATTTAATGATAGTAACGAAATAATTACAGAAGAATATA
>UQNP01000019.1 GCA_900542385.1 uncultured Eubacterium sp. | reverse complement strand
TCTATAAGATAGGAAAGTCTCCTTCCCGTCATGAATAAAAACAGCACTAAAAACGCAACTACTGCCGCTATTACGCATATACCCGTTATCCACATTGCCAGAGCCCGCTGATGACCTTCTGCCAGTATAAAACCTCGCATATAAAGATAATTTTCCGATATTGAAACTGCCGTAAAATAGAAAAAACAAAATATGAACAGTGATATAAGCACAGATATCCCCAGATCTTCCAGCATTTCAAAGGCGAGTTTTCGAGGTCTTCTTTTATTTTCTTTCTTACTTTTAATCAACATAATAGCCTTTCCCCCAAGCGGTTTTGATATAGCGAGGATTTCTCGAATCATCTCCGAGTTTTCTTCGGAGGTTCTTTATATGTACCATGATGGTCTCATCTCCTACCGCATCATCCTCCCAGACACTTCTATATATATTTTCAAGAGAATATATTTTCTTTCGATGGCTTACAAGAAGTTCAAGTATACGAAATTCTGTATAAGTCAGCATGATTATTTCCTCTCCTCTATATACAGCCTGTTCATCAAGGTCCACGGCTATGTCTTTATAAACTATCCTGTTGCCCTCTTCCGCCACATCGCTTACCGCTGCTTTATCACCGTCCGGCGAATTTGCTGTGCAAGCGGTCTGTACGATACGTTCAGGTTTTCCTGCCTCCTGCTGTTTTCCTGCTTCTGCTCCGAATCCTCCTCCGGCCGTTTCCTGAACGGCAGAATACTGTCTGCTTCTTCTAAGCAGTGATCTGACTCTGAGAAGCAATTCAGTACCGGAAAAGGGTTTTACTATGTAGTCATCGGCTCCTGCGGCAAATCCCAAAGCTTTGTCGGATTCACCGGAATAAGCAGTGAGAAATATTATCGGCGCAAAATATTTTTTTCTTATTTCCATTCCCGCGGAAAATCCGGACACCTCAGGCATATTTACATCCAGTATATAAAGGTCTATATCATCTGCTGCCATGTCTATGGCTTCTCTCCCATTATGCGCCTCTCTGACTTCATATCCCTCTTCCCGCAGTATCATCCCCAGAATATCAAGTATTTCCTGTTCATCATCAGCTATCAGTATCTTTACATTCTCCATTTTATTTCCTCTCCTGCCGTACGGCCGCGCATTTCCCTCGATAGATCCTCATTTAACAGATCTTGTTTTCCTGGTTACATTTTAACATGGCACATACAGCTAAACAAATAAAAAGAAAACCGGAAGCTTTTATGCTCCCGGTTATGATGCTTTTTAAAACCTGCCTCTGATGCTTAGTCAGCCGTGTAAGGCAGAAGCGCAACGATCCTTGCTCTTTTTATAGCCTTTGTGACATCTCTCTGATGTACAGCACATGTACCAGTGATCCTCTTAGGAAGGATCTTTCCTCTTTCTGTGATATACTTTCTGAGTTTTTCAACATCTTTGTAGTCTATAGTTTCCGCTTTGTCGGCACAGAACTGGCAAACTTTACGCCTTCTCATGCCACCGCGTCTCTTATTGTTTTCCATTAGAATTGACTCCTTTCTTGCGGAACGAATCTAAAACGGTATATCGTCATCGGTTATCGCCTGGAATCCTTCAGGAATACCGTTATCTGCATCGTCATACGATGACTGCTGCGAGCCGCCGCCTGATCTTGCAGGTCTGTCGCCCCATTCCAAAAATTCTACTCTGTCGGCGACAACATCCGTAGTGTATACGGTAACGCCGTCTCTATTGGTATAGCTTCCTGTCTGAATCCTTCCCTGAACGCCTACGAGTCTTCCTTTTGCCAGGAACTTCTCACAGTTTTCTGCCTGTCTGCCGAACACGGTGACTCTCGGAAAATCGGTTTTCTTCTCCTGTCCCGCTCTTACAGGTCTGTCTATCGCTACAGTAAAGGATGCTACCGCCATCTGGCTTTCAGAAACATACCTTACTTCAGGGTCTCTTGTCAGTCTGCCTATAAGTACAACACTGTTCATACTGCACCCCTTCTCTATTTTTCATCTTTGTTAACGATAATGTGTCTCATAACGTTATCCGAAATCTTGAGTCTTCTGTCGAGCTCCTTCGGCAGAGTCGGCTCTCCCTTGAACTCGATGACTACATAATATCCTTCGTTTTTCTTCTGGATAGGATATGCAAGCTTTCTCATTCCCCATACGTCTGTGTTTCCGACTTCACCTTCGCTTGAGATGATCTCCTTTACAGCTTCAATCGCAGCTTCTTTCTTATCATCTTCCAGCGCCGGATCGAGAATGAACATTACTTCGTAGTTTATCATTTCTTTCACCTCCCTGTGGACTTAATGGCGGCAGGCCTTTCCTGCCGCAAGGACAATACGCATTAAATTTACACGCCTATATATTATACATTATTTCACCGTTATTTCAAGGCTTTTTTGTGATATGAGCTGCCGGATCTTTGATGCACGCAGATTTTATCCACTATTATCACTTCTGCCGGATACTTTCTCCTTCCTGTATCTTCCTCTTTAATTTCTTCATCTCCGGTATTATAAAGCAGGCAACTATGACCGCCGAGCTGATGTCGGCTATAGGCGCAGAATAAAGTATTCCATCAAGTCCCATGAACAGCGGGAGTATCAATATGAGCGGAATCAGAAGCGTCAGCTGACGCAGAGACGAAAGTATTGATGCTTTAAGCGGCTGCCCTGTAGCCTGGAAATAACTGGTCGATACGATCTGAAACCCCGCACAGAATATACCAAACAGATATATCCTGAGACATTCTACCGCAAACTCGCTGAACTGCGGACTTTCATTGCCGAATATATGTATTATCTGTTCAGAGAAAATCTGACATATCAGCCATCCCGCCACCACAAGCGCCGACGCAAAGCTTACTGCCATCGTATATGTCTTTTTTATTCTGTCAAATTTCTGCGCTCCTCTGTTATATCCGAGTATCGGCTGCGCTCCTATACCTATACCTATACCGAACGATCCGAGTATCATCGCTATTTTCATCACTATTCCCATAGCTCCCAGCGCCACGTCTCCGGTTATCGGCGAACGGTCACCGTAATATATAAGAGAATTATTCATGACTATCTGCATTATGCAAGCCACCGACTGG
This sequence comes from uncultured Eubacterium sp., assembly GCA_900542385.1. Classification (GTDB taxonomy): domain Bacteria; phylum Bacillota; class Clostridia; order Peptostreptococcales; family Anaerovoracaceae; genus Lentihominibacter; species Lentihominibacter excrementavium. The sequence continues at coordinate 18,038 of UQNP01000019.1, read as the reverse complement.
GTGATAGCTGAAGATATACCAAGCTGGAGAAAATTTTTCACAAGCCTGAAATTCAATCTGAGATATTCTTTTTTTATCCTCATATGATCCGGCCTGTTTTTTGACGGTCTTAAAAAATAAGTTACCAATATGACTGCCGAAAGTATCTGCGAGGTTATCGTCGCTATCGCAGATCCCCTTACTCCCATATCCAGCACGAATATGTATATAGGATTCAGTATAGTATTGAGGATCGCCCCTATGAGCATCCCCCACATCGAAAGACGCGGATTGCCGTCAGTCCTCACCAGATTCGCCATGGAAATAGAAACGAGATAGAAAGGAGATCCTATAAGTATGACCGTAACATAATCAACAGCATAAGGCATTACAGACTCCGTGGCTCCAAAAAGTAAAAGTATCGGTCTGAGAAATATCAGTCCCGCCACCATCAGAATCACTCCTACTATTACAGTAAGACACAGCGCATTATTGAGAGCTCTTTCTGCAGATTTCTTCTTCCTTTCACCAAGCCTTATAGCTGCGTACGCACTGGCGCCGGAGCCGATAAGCGTTCCGAACGCAAGCAGTATAGTCATAACCGGGAAAGCAACAGTCGTAGCCGCATTTCCCAGATATCCAACTCCCTGTCCTATAAATATCTGGTCAACTATATTATATATCGAGCTTATAAGTCCGGTTATTATTGCAGGTACTGAAAAAGTCAGGAGCAGCTTTCCCAAAGGCTGTACTCCCAACGGATTTTCATAATATTTTTTATTCCTTATTTCATCTGTTCTCTCCGCAGACTCCTTTTCTATCGTCTCCGATGCCTCCGACTGTTCATTCATCATATAAAACCTTCTTTCTCCATGTATTGTATTCTGCGAAAATCTAATTAAAATAAACACCCCGGCAATCGCCAAGGTGCTTTAGGTCTGAAATTCAGCAGCTTTCACCGATATCGGCGAAAGCTATATTTTATTATGGCACAATTGAGGAGCAAACTCAAGATGCGCGAGCTATTTTCACAAAAACTTCATTTTCAGGTTCTTCATCATATATGGAAAGAAGAATTTCTTTTACCTGTTCAGGTGAAATATCCACAGGATTATTATCCATCCTGCCCTTAGTAAAGGTTCCTGCTACTATGTCATCTATCCCCTCTTTCGGTATACCGAAATATTTCAGTCTCAATTTGACAATATCCCCGCAGGTATCATCTATCCATCTGCGCAGTCCGCCATATTTATCGAACACTTCGAAAAGATCATCTGCAAGCTCTGTTTTCTCTCTGTTTATCTTCGATACTGCATCCAGTGTCAGGGCGCATGCAAATCCGTGCTCCAGACCGTATTTCATGGTTATAGGATAGCCGATGGAATGACACGCAGTAGTTCTCGTTTTTGCAAAGGCCATTCCGGAAAGAAGCGCCGCCCTGCTCATCGCCGTCCTGAGTTTGATATCACCAGGATTTTTCATGACTTCCGGCAGATATTTCATTATCATATCTATAGCTCTGAGGGCTACGTCCTTTACCACATATGTTGTCGGCTTCGCCCAGTAAGCTTCGACTGCATGAGACAGTGCATCAAGTCCTGTGGACAGCGTCTGCCTCTTAGGCAGTGTAAGGGTCAGTTCCGGTATGATATAAGCTTTTTTTGCATAGTTGAAAGATGTATCTACAGAATATTTAGCCTGGTTCTTCATATCCCATATAGTGGCAAACTGCGTCATCTCAGATCCTGTTCCCGCCGTTGACGGTACTGCCGTTATATCTATGAATCTGTGCGGCTTTTTGTATTCTCCGGATTTCAAATTCTCAAGGATATCTTCTTCCGTCACAACTTTCCCTCGATACATATAACAAAATGCACTTACAGCTTTACTGATATCTATCGTGCTGCCCCCGCCTATAGCCAGGATACCTTCCGCTTCAAAATCCCCTACTTTTTCAAGAGCTTTTACAACTTCCGCCGGCGTCGGATTTGCCTTGCATTCATCTATCCACACAGCATTTTTTTCTTCTATCTGTTCCTCTATAATATCTGTCAATCCCCAAACGTCTGCCGTATAGGCATCGCAGACTATGATCTTCTTTTTCTTCTCCTTCGCAGCTTCCTTCAGCGTCTGCATATCTCCGAAAGAAATATCTATCGAACAAAACGGATTGTAACTCATAATTTTCTCTCCTTTCCTCTTGTTCTCTCTGCTTTTTTAGTTTTCTTTTTAGTCTCACTGTTCTCCTTTGTTAACCATATTAAAACATACTTTTTGCAGGTTTTCAATATATTTTTCTGTTTTTTTGAATATTTTGCTGTATTTATTTTATTTTTTGCTTTATTATATTCGGTTTTTGTGCAAAAATGGTGTAAAAAGGGAAAAAATAAAAAGAGCACATGCTCATCCTATATAATACAATTTAAAAAAGCGAGTTTGATAAAACTCGCTTCCTCTCTCATCTTTCCCGCATATATCACATTTCTCTCATATACTGCATTATGTAAATCAGCCGGACCTATGTCCACATCCTCCTGCACATCAAGCTGTTTTCTGAGGACGAAGAACTTCTATGCCGGCAGCCGCGTACTCCCTGACCTTTTCATCTGATATACTGCCGTCGCTCAATATCACGTCAACATTTTCCATACCGCATATGGTCATACACGCAGGCTTTCCAAACTTGCTGCTGTCAGCAGCTATCACGATTTTCTGCGATATCTCCATCATTTTCCTGAACACATCCACCTGATTGAGCCTGAAATCACTCAGACCCTTTTCAAGGGATACACTGTTCACAGACAAGATCCCCACATCAGCATTGTATTTACTGAGCTCTTCTTCGCATCTCTCCCCATAAACGGCGTTTTCCTCGATATCGATCAGTCCGCCCGGTATTATTATGCGAAAATCCTCTTTATGAGAAAAGATCCTTACTATATCCAGATCATTGGTAATGATGATAAGCCTGTTGTAATTGACCGCCATGAACTTAGCTATTTCCACCGTTGTGCTGCCGCTCCCCATCGCTACAGTCTGCCCTTCCGATACAATATCTGCCGCAAGCTTCGCCAGCTCCGTTTTTTCCCGGCTGTGCACATTGAGACGCATCTCATATACATGTCTTTCCAGGTTTTCGTTCCTGGACACCGCTCCCCCTCGCACACGCGTAAGCACGCCGTAGCCTTCAAGGGTCTCCAGATCTCTTCTCACAGTATCCACCGATACATGGTTCAGCTTTGCGATCTCATTTATCTTGGCTGTACCGTTTACTTTAAGAAATTCTATTATATTGGTAAATCGTTCTTCACGCAGCATTTTTCCTCCTACCGGCGCATGATCAGATCTGCGCCGCATCCTCACCGGGCATGATTATCTCAACACCATGTTTTTTATATTTTGCGAACACTTCGCTGTCCATGGAAGAATCGGTCAAAAAACAGGATATTGATCTTATAGGACATACATTTATATGAGCGACACGCTCGAACTTGCTGCTGTCGGCCACAGCTACTGCTTTTTCGGCATTTCCTATCATCGCATTGATTATGCCGCTTTCTTCCATCCTGAAATCGGTTATACCTTTTTTCAAGGAAATGCTGTTTACCGAAAGCACTGCTATATCAGCGTTGTACATCGCCACATCCTGCTCCACCTGCTTGCCTATAACTGTGTTTTCAGGCTCATAATACACTCCGCCTGCCAGGATCAGCTGAAACTCCTTCTTTCGCCTGCACATATCGAGCACTGTAAGATTATTGGATATTATCGTGAGCCTGCTGTAAGTTTCCGCTAAAAATCCGGCGGCCTCAACATTGGTGGTCCCTCCGTTCATGAACACTGCCTGCCCGTTTTTTACTATCCTCGAAAGGCTTTTTACAAGTTCCTGCTTTTTCTCTCTGTTTATAATATCCCTGACCTGGGAATCTCCGCGGGTCAGGTCGCCCTTTTTCCATACAGCTCCGCCCCTTACAAGGCTTATGATCTTCCTTTTATCAAGCTCCGCAAGATCCTTTCTTACAGTGTTTTCCGAAACCCCGGCCACCTCAGCGATCTGCGGAAACCTTGCGCTGCCCTTTTCTTTAAGATATTCGATTATTTTTATAAAGCGTTCTTCCTGCAACATATACTGTTTTCCTCTCAACATCAATCGTGCTGTCAGCATGATTTTACGGCGATCGCTGCGAATTACTGCATACCCGGCACTTGCAGCCCTCCGAGAAGCTGCGTCATCAATTCATCGCTTACTACTATATTCCAGCCATAATTGCCGTTATCTATCATCGGTATGAAAACCGTCTTTTCACCTGTCGCCTCCTGGGATGCGGCAGATTCTATCTGCTGGACGTATATATCGAGACATTCCGCATTGAGCGCATCTTTGTCAGCTATGCTGTCTGTATACAGATTTTCCATCACATAGGAGTAGGATGCCGAATCATAAGCGCTCAGCACACCGCTGAAATCGTTGCAGTTTATCGTCACCTTCGCAACAGCTACGTCGTTTTTCTCTCCTATATCGGCTACTTCATAAGAAAAATTTCTGAAAAGAGCTTCGTTCATCCTGTTTACCACCGCTTCATCACCCTGGACGTTGCTCAGAAAATTTATATATGTATTGTCCATATGCTTTGCCATGACCTGCTGATCCTGAGTCCTCAGCCCCTCGAGAAAATCCTGCACAGCCGCTTCAGGAGTCGTGGAAACAACGCTGGAAACTCCCATCTGCATTACAAGCGCTATTATTATTGTAAATATTTCTTTCAGTATGAACTGCATTTACAGTTTCTTCCCTCCACTGTTGTATTTTTTGTCTACATTCTTTATAATATATTGAAAACCGTTATTTTTCAAGCAAAAGAGGTTATTTATGGACAACGCGGAATATCTTCGTGTACTGAACGAAAAACCAAAATTCTTCTCAAAAAAGGCCGCGATTCTCACGGCATCGGGAATCATCCTGTCCGCCGTGCTTTTCATCGCAGGCTTTTTCATAATAATAAACGATATAGACAGCGCCGCAGCTGCGGCGGACAAGTCCATGCAGAAAGAAAAATCAGCAGCAGCCTCAGACGTGGATATCTCAAATGCGCTGAGGACTTCCACTGTAGATAAGGTCATCGAAAACGAATCTATACCGGCATACAGTGAATCCCAGATCAGAAGTCTCGACGTAAGCAAGCCAAGCGGAGTCACTTTATCCGATCTGAAGCTCGTCACCCGTGGAAATCTCAAAGGACTTGAAAGCGCTTTTCTCAAAGCTGAGGAAGACTATGGCATCAACTGCCTCTTTGTCATGGCTATAGCTTCCCACGAAAGCGCTGACGGGACTATTTGCTTCCGTCCAAACAATATGTTCGGCTACGGAAGCAGCGGATTCTCATCAAAGGCAGAGGGCATAGACGTTGTATCAAAAGCCCTCGCACAGCGGTATCTTTCACCGAGCGGCTCACTTTACAGCGGCAAGACTATCTCCGATGTAAACAAACGCTATGCCAGCAGCACTACATGGGACGACAAAGTCGCCGCAAAGATGACAAGCTACTATTCGACTATAAGCAAAAATCACAACGCCGCTTTGGAAAAGCTGAAATAACACAAGAGCCATATAAAACAAACAAAAAATTAAAAAACTCTATGCACACGATAAACTTCCTGCATAGAGTTTTTTCTTCTTGACAATACTTTTCCTCCAAATTATAATATAACAGTGATATATAACACTGTTATAAGGAGGTATATACTATAAACGAAAATTCGACGACTTTGGAGCGCATCCATCGGGCAGCAAAATCAGAATTCCTGCAAAAAGGCTATAAGGATGCTTCTCTGCGGAATATCGTCAAATCAGTAGGCATGACTACCGGAGCATTTTACGGCTATTACAGGAGCAAAGAGGACCTGTTTGATGCATTGGTAAGCGAGCATTATGAATATATCATCACATGTTTCAAAAATGCGCAGCAGGAGTTCGCTGATCTGCCGCATGAACAGCAGCCTGAAGCTATGAGTGAAATATCAGGACTCTGCATGTACGATATGCTGCACTATGCTTATGAACATCTGGAAGAGTGCAAGCTCATTCTCTGCTGTTCAGAAGGAACAAAATTTTCCGGTCTCGTCGATGAAATGGTAGAGATCGAAGTTGCAGCAACTCACGCTTATCAAAAAGTCCTCAAGGAACTTGGCCGACCTTCTCCGAAGATCGATCCTGCTTTGGAACACATACTGACCACAGGCATGTTTCATACTTTTTTTGAACTGATCATACACGAGATGCCGCTGAAGAATGCAGAAAACTATGTGAAAGAAATGCGCACTTTTTATACAGCCGGATGGATGAAAATTATGGGGCAGTAAAGCCCTGTAATTTTTGCCCTTTGGTTAGTTTTTACTAACTTATTTATGAGTTTTTCGTATATACCTATCCGTATTATAAGTCTATAGAAAAGGAGGGGTTTTTTTGAAAAAACAATCTAATCTGTCACGTCTGCTCCAAATTGCAGGCAACCATAAATACTTTCTCTATGCTTCATGGGGTCTTTCAGCGATAAGCGCTCTCATAGCCTTGATCCCTTTTTATTATATTTGGAAAGTTATTCAGGAAGTATTGAAGACCGCACCGGATTTCAGTCAGGCGCAAAATTTGACATACAACGGCTGGATGGCGGTTATATTCTCTGTCATCGCTGTACTTATCTACATAGCGGGACTGATGTGTTCCCACAAAGGAGCTTTTCGCATTGCTACCAACTTAAGATTGCAGACTATGGAGCATATCGTGAAACTGCCTCTTGGTTTTGCAGAAAATTTCGGCAGCGGCAGACTGCGCAAGATCGTCAATGAATCCAGCGCCGCCACCGAAACCTATCTTGCCCATCAGCTTCCCGATCGCGCCAATGCAGTCGCTACACCGTGCGGACTTTTGATATTACTTCTTGCTTTCGACTGGCGGCTCGGACTTTTGAGCCTTATCCCTGTCGCTGCAGGGTTTCTCATAATGATGACAATGACCGGACAGCGTATGCAGCAAAAAATGAAAGAATATCAAAATGCACTTGATGATATGTCAAACGAGGCTGTCGAATATGTTCGAGGCATACCGGTAGTCAAAACCTTTGGACAAACCATCTTTTCTTTCAAAAAATTCAAAGACTCTATCGACCGCTATAAAATATGGGTGATCGCTTATACCAAACAACTGCGGACTCCTATGATGTTTTATACCGCCGCCATCAACGGAGTTTTCACAACATTGATCGCAGGCGGACTGCTGTTTACCAAAAACGGTGTAACGGAAGAATTCCTTCTGGATCTGATTTTCTATATTATCATTACCCCGATCATCTCTGTTACATTGACTCGCATCATGTTCCAAAGTGAAAATGCCATGATAGTGAACGATGCTTTGCAGAGGATCGACAGTGTTTTGAATTTAAAACCGCTTACGGAAACAACAGAATCAAATCATCCTAAAGATGCTTCTGTAGAGCTGAATAATATCCACTTCAGCTACGACGGTAAAACCGAAGTGCTGAAGGGTATCTCTCTTTCCATCCCCCAGGGACAGACCATAGCATTTGTCGGACCATCCGGCGGCGGCAAAACCACTCTTGCCAATCTTATCCCCCGCTTCTTCGATCCTCAAACAGGTACTGTAAAAATAGGCGGAGTAAATGTAAAGGAAATCGCCAAAGAAGAACTTATGAACACTGTTTCTTTCGTATTCCAAAACAGTCATCTTATCAAGGCATCTGTCCTGGAAAATGTCCGCATGGGCAGACCTGACGCATCCAGAGAAGAAGTCCTGTATGCGCTTCACAATGCTCAATGCGATGATATTGTTGAAAAGCTTCCAAAGGGCGTGGACACTGTTATAGGCACAAAGGGGATCTACCTTTCCGGAGGCGAACAGCAGCGAATCGCCATAGCTCGCGTCATGCTGAAAAACACACCTATCATTATTTTAGATGAAGCGACAGCTTTTGCTGATCCGGACAACGAAACCCGTATGCAGGCAGCCTTTTCAAAACTTTCCGAAGGAAAAACAGTCATAATGATCGCTCACCGTCTTTCCACGGTGATGGGAGCAGATAAGATCTATGTCGTTCGCGAAGGGCAGATCGCTGAAAGCGGCACAGGCAATGAACTGCTGAATCAGCACGGGCTCTTCCATCATATGTGGCAAAACTATCAGACTTCCATTCAATGGAAGGTTGCAAAGGAGGTATAACAGAATGATAAAACGTCTTCAAAAAAGATATGCTCTATCTGAGCAGGGAGTAAAAGATCTGGTGAAGGGCTGCCTTGCCTGTGTCCTTCAGAATCTTTCCTTTATGTTTCCGGTAGGCCTTCTATATTTTCTGGTGGCCGATCTGATGAACGGAAGTGTTGCAAGCGAAAAAAGCGCATACTATATAATCGGCTGTGCAGTATGCTTATGTCTTATTCTGTTCACCACTTATATACAATATAATGCTACCTATTTCGCCACTTATACAGAAAGCGGCGTAAGACGTATAACGCTGGCCGAACGACTGCGAAAAATCCCACTGTCTTTTTTCGGGAAAAAGGATCTTGCCGATCTGACCAGTACGATCATGGCGGACTGCACCTTTTTAGAACAAAGCTTTTCTCACTTCATCCCTGAGCTTGCAGGATCTATCATCTCTACGATCCTGATCTCCATCAGTTTATTTGTTTTCGACTGGCGTATGGCGTTGGCAGCGCTTTGGGTAATGCCGGTCGCCTTTGCCATTGTAGGCTTTTCTTCAAAAGTACAGGAAAAACTCAATCAAAAAGCCATGGATGTAAAAATGGCCTGCGCCGACGGGATCCAGGAATGTATCGAAACAGTACAGGATCTAAAAGCCAACAATGCCGAAAAAGAATATCTGCGCGGGCTGGAAAAGAAGATACGTGCAGTGGAGCACCGTTCTATCCTGAACGAATTCGGCATTGCAGTCTTTGTGGTTTCCGCCTCATTGGTACTGAAGCTGGGGATCGCCACAGTTGCTCTTGCAGGCTCCATACTCCTGATAAAAGGCAGTCTGGATCTGATAACCTTTTTCCTGTTCTTATTAGTTGTGTCCCGACTATATGATCCGCTCCAGGGAGCTCTTCAAAATCTGGCAGCTGTAATAAGTACACGCACCAATATCGCCCGTATGAATGAGATCCTCGATCATCCTGTACAGCATGGCGATAACAAGCTTTCCAACAAAGGCTATGATATAGTCTTCGATCATGTTGGATTTGCCTACAATACCGGAGAAACAGTTCTCAAAGACGTCTCTTTTACTGCAAAGCAAGGTGAAGTCACAGCTTTAGTGGGACCGTCAGGCGGCGGCAAAACGACAGTTTCCCGGCTTGCAGCAAGATTTTGGGATGTGAGCCGCGGCAAGATCACTGTAGGCAGAATGGACATTTCCAAAACAGATCCGGAAGCGCTGCTGTCTCTGTTTTCCATCGTATTTCAGGATGTGACCTTATTTAACAACTCTATTTTAGAAAACATCAGAATAGGAAACAAAAACGCTACAGATGAGCAGGTCATAGCGGCAGCGAAGCTCGCCAATGTAGATGAATTTGCCGAAAAGCTCCCGGACGGCTGGAATACCGACATCGGAGAAAACGGCTGCGAACTTTCAGGCGGAGAGCGTCAGCGTATTTCTATCGCCCGAGCCTTCCTCAAAAACGCACCGATCATCCTTTTAGATGAAGCCACCGCTTCACTGGATGTAGAAAACGAAACACTGATTCAAACAGCGCTTTCCCGTCTTATTGCAGAAAAGACTGTACTTGTTATCGCTCATCGGATGCGTACCGTCGCCGGTGCAGATAAAATCGTTGTACTCTCGGAAGGCACCGTAGAAGAAGAAGGCACTCCGGAAGAGCTGCAGAAAAAAGACGGCCTCTACGCCCGCATGGTAAAGCTTCAGACGGAAAGCCAGAACTGGAGACTTGCGTAAATATATACCCTCCATTCTCAAAGAAAAAGGACCCGGATCAAAACGGGTCCTTTTTTACAGTATAACAGTATCAAAAAGTTTTACTGTTTTCTGCGCCTGCGCTTTAAAAGCATTGCCGCTATGCCTGTAAGAGAAAGTGTCATGAGAAGGACAGGCACTGCGAGATTCATCGTGTCACCGGTCCTTGCCGCATCACGCGAGCCCGGATCGGTTTCATCGACAGGCACTATATTTTTACTGTTTACAAATTTTACATCGGCTGCATCGCCGGCCGGTATCCTTCCTGTGGCATTCTCCGAGGAAGTCCTGTATCCATCGCTGTTGGCTTCTTTTTCATATACTTCATATCCAATGTCAGCAGAAAGGCCCTCAGCAGTAATGGTTTCTCCGTCTTTGAGAGTGAATTCGGCCGTTCCGTCGATAAATTCCATCTCCCCGTAAACGCCGTTTACCGTCTTATCATCCAGCTCAACTTTAAAGCCGAATTCCTTATCCTTGTCACCGGCGTTTCCGTCGACTTTCTTCGATACGGAAAGTCCGCCTTTCATTACATTTTCAACGGTAAAATCATTTATATAGACATCATATCCGTCAGGAGCATTTTCTTCCTCTACCCGATATTCTATCCTCACACCGCTGTTATCATACTCATCAAGGTCTCTGAAAGTATAGCTCCATCTGTTTTCATCTCCGGTTATCGCATCTTTTTCAGTAAGTTCATATCTTGCGACTTCCTCATCATTGCCGTAAAGAACGAAGGTCACTTTTTCAGGTCTGCTGCCGGAACTGTTATCATTATCACGCCATATTTTTTCAACCGGTATATCTATCTTGTCAGCAAGCCTGTTGACGATATTTGTTCCTGTCTGAGAAGATACATATTTGTCTCCTTCACCGGCATCATATTCACCTGTTTCTTCTTCGGAAACAACATACTTGGAAGATTCATCCTCCTCTACTCTGTAGCTGTACGCATCTCCGCTGATATCACATTTAAGCAGGTCATTATAAGTGTAAGTCCATACATCTTCCCCGGTATTCGACCATTCAAGATAAGAACCCTCCTCCCGCATGATCTCTTCCGTCACTTCGGTCTCTTCACTTTTCGCTCCTGTAGTCTCATCGGTGGTGCTTCTGTATAGAGTAAGCTCTATCTCATCGGGACGTGTACCATAGGCATTGCCGTTGTCATTCCACGTCTTAGTACCTGCTATATCAAGTCTTCCTATATTGGATATTTCAGTTGTACACTCTCCGCTGTCTTCATCTCTGCTGTCGTTATTGTATACAAAGATATCTTCCCGGCTCTCTGCAGGATCGTCTCCGATCTTTATTTCGCGGGCATAATAGAAATACTGATCTCCCTCTTCACTGTACTTCGGAAGATCCCCGAAGGAACCTTTCCAGTCTGTGTCCGCACTGAGAACGATTGTCATCTGCTGTCCCGAATCATTCTTCACCTGCTCAGAATCACCGTCTTCCGGCTCTCCTGCAGTGCGCCACAGGCCAACTGTGATCTCCTCTCTGTCCCCGGTATCGATCCCATACCAGTTTTTTTCCACCGAAAGGGAGGTTTTCTCATTGTTTTCTATCTCTATTTTGAGATACTGACTGCCGTCTGTATCTGTAAAGGATTTTTCACCGGTCGTCTGTATATAGTCTTCACTGCTTGTTTCAACTACTGTGTATACAGTCTCTCCATTTTCCGTCTTGCTTCCCGGTATCACTTTCGGCAGACCCTGCCATACAGCTTTCCATTCATCGTATTCGAAATACGCTTTATTGCCGTTGAGTACACTTTGACCGACGTTTTGACCTATACTTTGACCGATTCTTTCACCCTGCATCAGACCTGAAGCATTATCTGCAAAGTCAATATTGCCGTTAAGCTCCACTACCGCCGGAGTTTCAAAGGACGCCCAGGTGCCGTCAGCCTTCTGATATTTCAGCTCGAAAGTAAGAGCCTTTGGCGATACGCCCTCGTTCCAGACTTTCTCTGCATACACTTTAGTGCTTTCAAGGATGTTGGTCACTATAGTATTACCGCCTTTATCATCATAAGCCACATCGTACGAGGAATTGTACGCTTTATCGCCCGGCGACAATATCACGTCTTTGTTTCCATCTCCATCTGCATCCGCCGTATTTATTTCTCTCGCTCTGTAAATATAATTTTCCCCGGTTGCAGTCATTGCAGGAAGTCCCGAAACATTAGCTGTCTCGGTGCTTTCTTCATCAGTACCGTAAAGGGTGACCGTCAGAGCTTCAGCGGACTCACCGTTATGGATCTGAACATTCTCCCATGTCTCTCCATCGTCAGAACTGCTCTGTACGACCATGCTCACTTCCCAGTCATATCCGGTCCTTCCGGTATCTCCTCTGGTGCTGTATGCGTTATTGCTGTCGCCGGACCAGTTTTTCGTCACGCTGAAATCAGTGGTCTTAAGCATATTGTATATATTCGTATCGCCGCTATCATAGCTTTCTTTCCCGCTCGGATACGCAGAAGAAAACATTCCTTGCCCGAATTCATAAGTGTAGGTATCTGAACCTCCATTATCCTTTACCGTAACGTTCTGAGTATATTCTCCGTACTTTATATAAGTTTCGACCACTCTGTAGTCAAGCTCGGTTTTTTCCTCTGAGCCTTTCTTTACTATAAATTTAGGAAGGTTTCCAAAAGTACGCGAGCTGTTCCATTCACTGCCGTTTATCATTCCTTTGATCTCTGCGGTAAACGATCTGCCTCCGAATATCTGAGCATAATCGCTTTCATCCAGATTCTTTCTGAAATATCCTGTGTCACCGCCTGCATCGTACCACTCATTATCTCCGGTATTCTTTTCAGAAACCTGCAGCTTGAAGCCTACCGCAATATCCATTCCCAGATAATCTTCTGTGATCTTTTGACCGTCTTCATCCACCCATGTCTTTTTGTACGGCTCGCTGGTCATTATGGTATTGGTAAGATTGTTGAGCTCTACGTTATTGTTTGCATCTGCAGCTTTGATTCCTGACGTACCGCTTGTGGTATATACGCTGTCTTCATCCAATACTTCCTCCACGGAATACTTCCACGGCATGCCGTTAGGCGCATACTTTTCAAGCTCTCCGGTACCGTCCTTTCCTGTTATCGTATAGGTCCACTGATTGCCTGTATCTTTACCTTCCCAATGTACGTCATAAACCGTATCTGAAACTTCCGTTTTACTTATGGCATTGTTCTGCTCCGGCTGCGAATCAGCCTGCCTGTAAAGCACCAGCTTTATTTCACCAGGTCTCGTGCCGAATACATTATTGTAATCATTCCAGACTTTAGTTCCCGAAATCGTGACCGTATCCTGATCATCATCTCTCTGATTGATGAAAATCGCAGCTATACCACCATTATCTTCAACTATTTTTTTTATTTCGTTTTGTTGCTCCGTATCATAGCTGTAAACAGCGCCATTTTCGCCGAGGGTAAAGGTCCCGGTTACAGTACCTATATTATCATTGATCATGCTGTTTTCCGCATTCTCCGCTTCGATATCTCCTTCTGCTACCCACGTGTCATAACCACCAAGGTAATCCGTCTTCTCCGTCACCTTATATATATATTTGGAGCCGTTTGGTGCGTATATGTCAAGGTTTTCAAACGTTATCGTATTCTCAACGAGATTATCCTTTTGCGCTGAATCTCCTGTGAAGAAAGATATTATCCTGCTCATGATTCCGGTCTTATTCTCCCACGCTTTTTTCACTTCGGAGGAGTCCCACGCCTTTTCCGCCACTATCTCAGACTCCGAAGCCTCGCCGGAATTTGTCGTATAGGTTCTTGACAGCTCAAAAGTCACAGCAGGATAGCTTTCAGGAACTGCATTTTTTTCCTCGTCTTCCGTCATAGGCAGATAGAGGAGTTTTTTAACGGACAGCTCTCCTTTATCGCTGCTGTATGCGTTTTCTATAGGCTGATTGCTGCTGCCTTGAACTACGTCGAAAACGCTTCCGGCAGCTTCTCCAATATTACTAATATTATTACCTTCAGCATCGCTTATCGCCGTTTCTTTTACCGTATACTTATACATACTGCCGTTTTCATCATACTTTTGAAGCAGTTTGGCGTTTTCAGGATCTTCTGCAATCATCTCTATCCCGTCTTCGCCTTTGTTATAAATGTTTTCCCCTTCATATTTAAACTCGAACACATAGCTTCCATTACTGTAAAATGACGCCCAGTCTCCGCTCTTTATCGTCAGCGTTGCAACGGCATCTTTTTCTTCAGGCTCATCGGTTTCATCATATGCCTGTCTATACAATGTAAACGTTGTCGACGGAAGATCGACTGCCGGATACCCGGCAGGAAGATGGCTCCACAGCTTCTGTCCCGTTATCGTCACCGGTCTCTCAATATCGTTGTGGAATGTACCATCCTCAACCAGAGCATAATGCGGTCCGCCCGACGTCCCGGCGCTTTCGATCTCCGACACATCTTCCATACAGCTATTTACTGTCTGCTCATTACCATCTGTAATATTCATCGTGTATTCATTGCCGATATACTGCGGATCGTCTATATCTGATCCCGGAGCTGAGTAGTTGGTATCTACGTAATCAAAGGAGGATTTATCCACCGCGGTCTTTTCCATAGCATAATAGGTTATCTCATACCCCAGATCATCGTATTCGGGAACATTATATATTTCCGCCTGCCAGTAGTGCTGTCTGCTGCTGTTGGAGGACGGATCACTGTTTTCCGTATACGTCCATTTGTAATTTGATATATATACATCCGTTTTCGTGTCGATGGTACCGTCTTCATTCTTTACATGCTCTTTCTTATATATATCAAGATATATATCAGGTCTCGTACCGTTGCTGTAGTTATATTCGTCATGCCAGGATTTGTTCCATTTGATCGTTTTTGTTCCCGACAGATAATTATTTACAGATATGCTCTGTTCATCCGGCTTATCATGCGCATCATCTGTTGAATACCCGGTTTGTGTATATGTCGTATGGTAATCCGCTATCAGTTTATAAAGCTCCGGATAGTTTTTTTCTATGTTTTCTTTAGACAGCTCCTCCCAGCTGTTCCCGTCTTTTATAACCCATACCTCTTCCACATCGTATCTTACTATTGTGCTGGTTTCATCGTATTTAGGCAGATTCCAGAAATAGAAGGTCTGGCTATCTTTCCTTAGATCCACCGTCTGCAAAGATGATTCCCGGTTTCCTTCGTTATCATGGATATGAACCTGATTGTCTTTCCTGCCTACTGTCACTGTGTCCGGTTTATCGAGTCCGTTTCTGTGTATAGTATAACTCTTATCTGCACTGGTTTCGTGGAATACAAGCTTCATAGCGAGGGCAATCTCTGTTCCATCTTCTTCAATATTGTCAAGCTCTTCCTGTATAGCCTCTCTTTTTTCTCCGTCGCCGTCAGTCCATGTCTTGGTAACCGTCATATTGACATTACCCAGTCTTCTGTTCTCAACGGTATAAAAATCAACACCGTCCACCTTGTCTATGCTGTAACTCGCCTCGTATTTATGGTTTTCAGCCTTATACTGTATCGTAGTATAATCTTCATTTTCCCCCGTATCGAGCTCAGGCTCTTCCGGTGTATCATAGTTCGGCGTTTGTTCTGAATCCAGAACGTAATTTTGAAGAGGTACTTCGATCCCATCAATCTCTGTCTCAAGGATATACACCTCATCAGGCTCATATTCCCCTATACCCAGCCAGTCGTACCATACATCGTTCCTGCCGCCGTCTTCCACCGAACCTAAGGTGACTGAATTTATCTCTTCATCGGTTTCTTTTGCATAAGCTGTGATAGTAACCCGCTGCCTGTGCGCAATATCGCTGTTGTCATTCCAGTTCTTTCTGACCATTATACGGTTGCCGTCACCCGGTCTGTTTATGACTTCGGCGTAATAATTCCCTTCATTATCTTTAGTGATTTCGTATTCAGGAATATAATTGTTCACTCCGTCCGTTTCAAGAAGTATATATTCATACTGTCTGCCTTCTTCGTCAAATTCTGCGAGAGGTTTCACTTCGGCGATCCAAGGCTCAACTTCTCTGACTGTTATCCCCAGATCTTTATTTACAACAGTCTCTTTATCATCTACCTTTCCATCCATCGTGAATTCCGCAACAGACTTATCCGCTGATATATCCTCGCCGTTTATTATGCGGTATATGTTGAAGGCCACTTCCGCTCCATCCGGAGCTTTCGTTTCATCGCCGTCTTGATCGTACCATTTTTTCTCTACTTCATAAGTTACGGTATTTTCGATAGAGTTGATTATATCGGTATTACCGTCTTCACCTATCTTCACTTCGGATCTGTATTCTACACTACGGCCGTCCTGTTGCAGCGTAAAAGTCGCCGAGCCTTCATCAGCATCTCCCGGCTTAAGCAGATTTTCAGCAGAATCCTCTCCCTGATACACCGCTGTTTCTATCCATCTGTATTCCAGCTCTCTGCCGTGATCATTATATTTAGGCATGGACGCGGAAATATCATCTACCGATATCTCAGCAGAAAAATTCTCCATGGTCCTCGTTACGCCTGTATCTGTCCATTCGTTGTCTTCGCTGTCATTGTCAGCTTTTACCCGGGACTGGAGCGTCAGCTCTATCCTCACATCTCCAAAAGCTGCCTGGAATGCAGATGCTTTCCATTCCTTGACCGCAGAAACTGTAGTCGTCCCCTCTATTCGATTGAGCAGCACTCCGCCGTCATACAGATAGCTGTTCCCGCTTTCTCTCTTCGCTTCGTCTCCTTCTTTCCCTTCGACTACATCTTTATATCCGTTTACTCCGCCGAACACCTGCTCATAGTCCTGAGCAGCATCTCCCGAAGCATTTTCCCCATCGAGATACTCCTGGAGCACATATATATATTCATACCCTTCCGAGTCGTATTTCGGAAGCATGCCCCCTTCAAATCCTTCAAATCCACTGCTTGAAAGCTTCTGTTCATTCTTGTCCGTGTCAAGCTCTATGCTCACGATATTTCCATCGGAATCTCTGACCGGAGCCGCAGTGGAATAACTGTTCCCATCTCTGTATCTCCACAGCTGGAATTCTCCTGTAGGTCTGTTTGCCTGAGTCTCTGCCGTACCGTCATCAAGCCAGACTTTCTCCGCTTCATAATCCTTAGTGCCGGACAGCGTCAGATAGAGTGTCCCTCCGCTGTAAAGCGCGTCTGTATTCGTCCCGTAATTAGGGACTGTAGTATTGTCATACAGTATGGAAAGATAATCACCCTCCTCAAAACCATCTACTTCGACACGCTGCTTAGAATCTTCTCCTATATATTCTACTTTATATACGATCTTCGTTCCATCCAGATTGTACTTCCATGCGTTGTTTATAACTCCGCTGTATTCATGATCCCCTATCATGGAAACTTCTATATCATCCCTGATGGTATTCAGCATAAATTCACGTTCACCGGCACTTCCAAGATCTACACTAAGCCCGAAATTTTTTTCAAACGCCTCATAAAATTTATCGTAATCAAAGTCCTTTTTTCCTATCCTGTATTCCACTGTAAACTCTACAGCAGTATTGAGCACATAGTACCATCCTGTCTCTGATGCCGTATGATAGTCATCTTTGTTTTCATCATTGACATCCACGAGACTGTAGCCGTCTACATCCTGCGGCGTCACTTTCCAGGCTATATCGTATGTTCCCAGTTCATCTCCATAGGAATCTATATGAGTGACTTCCGACGGCAGAACGCCGTTTTCTATTTCAACGCTGTAGCTGCCGCTCCCTTTAACGCTGACCGCTGCTTCCGGCATTTTTTCCATGCCAAGGTATGCAAGATCACTATCTTCAAGTGTCTTATATTTTCCTCCGTCAACAGAAAAAGACAGCTTCGGAGCTGTCACAGAGCCCTCCGCCGCATAATCGGATGCTGAAGGTCTTATACTGCTTTCATTGTTGTTATCCACCCAGAATATCGTATTGCTGTAAGCCTCCCTATATCCATTTACAACGACATTGTCCGGGACTTCACCGCCAAAAGCTCTGCTGCTTTTCGTCTTTGCAGAGGTAAAACCAGCGCCAGCCCCCATCCCGGGTGTG
>UQNP01000018.1 GCA_900542385.1 uncultured Eubacterium sp. | reverse complement strand
ATATGAAGCGGGAAAGCGGGGAGGAAGCTATCCGGTGGTTATGAACGGCGCGAACGAAGTGCTGGTGGATATGTTTCTCAAAGGGATGATAAGATTTATAGATATACAGAATATGCTTATGAAGATAATGGAAGATCACAGTCCCAAATACGGACTCGATCTTGAGGGGATATTGGAAGAGGACAGAAAGATAAGAGAATATGTGAGGAAAATGATATAGCAGGAGGAAACAGATGACTTTAATATATGCCGTGATAATATTCTGCATGCTTATATTCGTGCATGAGCTGGGGCACTTTATAGTTGCCAAGGCGTGCGGAGTCAAGGTAAATGAATTTGCCATAGGAATGGGTCCTGCCATCTTTAAAAAGCAGAAAGGTGATACGCTGTATGCGGTAAGGATACTTCCGATAGGAGGATACTGCGCAATGGAAGGTGAGGATGAGGATTCCGAGGATGAACGGGCTTTCAATAATAAACCGGCCTGGCAGAGAGCGTGTGTGCTGGCTGCCGGAGCTTTTATGAATCTTCTTACGGCAGTGATACTTCTGATAATAATAGCTTTCTGGTCGGGTCAGCCTACGACTACAGTGGAAACTGTACTTTCTGATTCGCCTGCCTATGAAGCGGGAATGGAAAAGGGCGATGAGATAGTATATGTTGACGGTAAAAAAGTAGAAGAATGGAACGATATACTGGAATTTATAGGGCAGAGCAGCGAGAAAACCGCAGAGATAGGAATATTGCGCGATGGAGAAAATATGACTTTGACCTCAGCTCTCGTCTATGATGAAGAAGCGGGAAGAAATAAAGTAGGCATTTCCCCTGAAGTGGAGCACAGTATACTGCCTTCGATATCTGCGGGTATCAAGAGTACAGGGCAGATGACTGTGATGATGGTGGATATAATAAAGCAGCTGTTTACGGGAGATGTGTCGGTCAGCGAGCTGAGCGGTCCGGTAGGTATAGTTTATGCTGTGAATGATACGGCTAAAGCGGGAGTCATATATGTGGTGTATCTTGCAGCGCTGCTGAGTTTGAACCTTGCCATAATGAATATGCTGCCGTTCCCTGCACTTGACGGAGGAAGACTCCTTTTCCTTCTCATAAGAAAGATAACAGGCAAAAGAGTTACAGACGAAATGGAAGGAAAGATACATTTTGTCGGGATCATGCTTTTGATGCTGCTTATGGTGTATGTAACGTGGAACGATATCGTCAGATTTATCGTACCTATATTTACGTAAAGAGAGGTAATTATGAAAAGAGCTGTTTACTGCGGAAATGTAAAGATCGGCGGAGATGAGCCGATATCTATACAGTCTATGACGAATACCAAAACTGCTGACGTGAAAGCGACTCTGAAACAAATAGAAGAGCTTAAAGAAGCAGGATGTCAGATCGTGCGGCTGGCAGTGCCTGATATGGATTCTGCGGATGCTTTCAGGGAAATAAGAAAAAAATGCAATATTCCGATGGTTGCAGATATACATTTCGATCACAGACTTGCGCTTAAAGCGATAGAAGCGGGAGCAGACAAAATAAGGATAAATCCGGGGAATATAGGCTCTGAAGAAGGTATCATAAAGATAGTTAAGCTTGCAAAGGAAAGAAGGATACCTATAAGAGTGGGAGTGAATTCAGGCTCCCTTGAAAAGGATATTCTGAAAAAATACGGCAAAGTCACAGCGCAGGGACTTGCAGAGAGTGCGCTCAGGAATGCGGAAATACTGGAAAAACACGGATTTGAAGACATAGTTGTTTCGCTGAAATCTTCTGATGTGAAAATGAACTACGATGCGTATAAAATAGTCGATTCAAAGTCGGACTATCCGCTTCACATAGGAGTTACCGAGGCAGGGACTCCGGCGAGAGGCAAGATAAAGTCTGCGGCAGGTATAGGAGCGCTGCTGCTTGAAGGTATAGGAGATACTATGAGAGTGTCTCTTACGGCAGATCCTGTTAAAGAAGTTGTCTTTGCTAAGGAACTTTTAGCATCTCTTGGAATAAGAAAGGATGATATAGAGATAGTATCATGTCCTACTTGCGGACGAACTGAAGTAGACCTCGAAAAGATCGCAGAGAGCATAGAGGCCAGAACGGAAGAGCTGAGAAAAAAGGGTGTCAGCGGTATTCGCATAGCTGTTATGGGATGCGTCGTAAACGGTCCTGGAGAAGCGAGGGATTCAGATATAGGAGTAGCCTGCGGCAGAGGAAAGGGCGTAATATTTTCCAAAGGGGAAATAATCTCAACTGTCGAAGAAGAGGATATAGCAGAAGAAATCATAAGACTGGCGGGGGAATATGATAGAAATACTGGAAGATTCGATTGATTTTTCAAAACTGGGAGAAGAAAGCAGAAAGTTTTTCAAGGCTGATGTAAAGGAAGCTGCGATTATTGAAGAGAGCAGAAGTCTCAAAATCGTCATGCAGTTCAATTACGTTCTGCCTGTTGAAAGCATAGATAAGTTCAAGAGAAGTCTTATCGGAAGACTTAAAGGAATAGAGAAAGTTGATATAGATATAGAATACACAGATCTTAAACAGAATAAGGCTGAAGCTGTATCAAATTATATAGAACATATGATAGGTATAGTCAACGGCAAATTTGCTCATGTGACTAAGACTATATACACGGACATATTTGAGCTTGATGATGATCGTCTGACGATATATGCGCTTGGAGAGCTTTCGGTGGAGATACTGAACAGACAGGTGGCGGCGGAATTCAGGAAGCTTCTTTTAAGAGATATAGGTCTGGATATCGATGTGAGGTTTGAGAACAAGACCGATGATTACAGAAAAGCAGGCAGACACATGGAAGAGAAAGAAGCTGAAAGGCCGGTAGAAATAAATCGTGCAGCAAATCCTTCTGCGCCTAAAAAAGAAAAGCCTAAGCCGAAAAATCCGTCTGCCCCTTCATTTTCTCAGGGAAAAAGAAAGCGCGGATACGTTCCGGTCAGTGGAAATGTCATCATGGGCAAGCCTATAACGCAGGAGCCGGTGCCGATATCGGAGATCAATTCAGAGAGCGGAACTGTCGTTATAGAGGGAGAACTCTTCAAAAAAGATTCGAGAACGACGAAGACAGACAGCAAGCTCATCACTCTTTACATAACAGATAAAAGAACCAGTATATGTGTAAAGGCATTTGCTGTAAATCAGAAATGGGAGGATATAGATACCTATTTCAAATCCGGTGATGGCATAAAGGTGAGGGGTCAGGCGCAGTGGGACAGGTTTGACAACTGCACTGTCATCATGGCTGACAGCCTGGAAAAGACAGAGAAAAAGGAGCGCGAAGATACTTATCCGAAAAAGCGTGTAGAGCTGCATGCGCATACGAAGATGAGCGCAATGGATGGGCTTAACGATGTCAAGCATATGGTGCAGACTGCCGAAAAATGGGGACATAAGGCGATCGCCATAACGGATCACGGTGTGGTCCAGGCGTTTCCTGATGCGTCCCATGCTGCTAAGGATATAAAGATACTCTACGGATGTGAGGGATATCTCCTTGAGGACAGGGATCTGATAAATGAAGACGGATCTATAAACTATAAAGGCAGAGGCACAAATCACGTAATAATTTTTGCAAAGAACAGAACGGGACTCAAGAATCTGTACAAGCTTGTGTCTTTTTCTCATCTCAATTATTTTTATAAAAAACCGAGGATACCTAAATCTGTACTTACGAAGCACCGTGAAGGCCTTATCGTGGGATCGGCCTGTGAAGCGGGAGAGATATACAGAGCCGTTTTGAGGAATGAAGATGAAGAAGAGATGAGAAGGCTGGTTGAGTTTTACGATTATCTGGAAATACAGCCTGTCGTAAACAACAGATTCTTGATAGAGGGCGGACATGTCAAAAGT
This sequence comes from uncultured Eubacterium sp., assembly GCA_900542385.1. Classification (GTDB taxonomy): domain Bacteria; phylum Bacillota; class Clostridia; order Peptostreptococcales; family Anaerovoracaceae; genus Lentihominibacter; species Lentihominibacter excrementavium. Next base: position 17,752 of record UQNP01000018.1, on the reverse strand, counting down.
GAGGATGAACTGCGTGAGAACAATATGAAGATAGTTGCTCTCGGAGAGAAATACGGGAAACCCGTTGTTGCCACATGTGATGCTCACTATTTTGATGAAGAGGAAGCTCTCTACAGACGAATAATCATGGCAGGCCAGGGCTTTAAGGATGTCGAGGGGGATGAAGGCCTTTATTTCAGGACCACCGATGAGATGATGGAAGAATTCATGTACCTTGGAGAAGAAAAAGCCCGGGAAGTGGTAATAGATAATACTAACATGATCGCTGACATGATGGAGGATATGATGCCTGTTCCTGAGGGGAAATTCCCTCCTAAGATCGAGGGCGCGGAAGAGGATCTGAGAAAGGCCTGTGAAGAAAAAGCTGCCGCTATGTACGGATCTCCTCTTCCGCAGGAAATAAGGCAGAGACTTGACAAAGAACTCAACTCCATAATAGATAACGGATATGCTGTCATGTACAGGTCTGCTGAGCTTCTTGTAAAAAAATCGCTTAAGGATGGATATCTCGTTGGCTCAAGAGGTTCGGTAGGATCATCCTTTGCAGCGACGATGTCAGGCATAACGGAAGTAAATCCTCTGCCGCCCCATTACTTGTGTCCCAACTGCAAACATCTGGAATGGGGAGACAATGAAAAATACGACTGCGGAGTGGATATGCCAGATAAAGTCTGTCCTGAATGCGGAACACCATACAATAAAGAGGGATTTACAATACCATTTGAGACCTTCCTCGGGTTTGAAGCCAATAAAGAGCCGGATATAGACTTGAACTTCGCAGGGGAATATCAGGCTACCGCACAGAAATACGTTGAAGAGATATTCGGAAGAGAAAACGTGTACAAGGCGGGAACCATAAGTGCGGTAAAAGCAAGGATAGCTTTCGGATATGTGGCGAGATACTTCGAAGAGAGGGACATCAGCGTCAACAGATTCGAGATAGACAGGCTCACCGAATGCTGTACAGGCGTTAAAAAGACTTCAGGACAGCATCCGGGCGGTATCATTATAGTGCCTGACGGACATGAGATATATGAGTTCTGTCCTGTGCAGCACCCGGCAAACGATGTGAAATCGGATATAATAACTACGCACTTTGATTATCATTCCATAGATAAAAACCTTTTGAAACTGGACATACTCGGACACGATGCGCCGTCCATGATAAGACAGCTCCAGGATATGACGGGAGTTGATCCTACGAAGGTGCCGATAAAGGATGATAAGGTCATGAGTATATTCAAAGGCACGGAGGGACTCGATATCAAAGACCCTGATTACAGATTCACTCACGGAAGCTACGGTATACCTGAATTCGGTACGAAATTCGTAAGGCAGATGCTTGATGACACGAAGCCTGAGAACTTCGCTGATCTTGTGAGAATATCGGGATTTTCTCACGGTACTGACGTGTGGCTCAACAACGCGCAGGATCTGATAGTAAACGGCATCGCCACTATGAAGGATGCGATTTCCACCAGAGACGATATCATGAATTATCTCAGGCTGAAAGGAGTGCCTAATAAAGATGCCTTTACTATAATGGAAAAGGTGCGAAAAGGAAAAGGCCTCACAGAGGAACAGGAAATACTGATGAGGGAAAACGATGTGCCGGAATGGTACATAGAATCCTGCAAGAAGATACAGTACATGTTTCCGAGAGCTCACGCTGTTGCATACGTAATGATGTCCAACAGGATAGCTTATTACAAGGTTTATCATCCGGTAGAGTTTTACGCTGTGTATTTTACAGCAAAGGTCGCATACTTTGACGAAAAGGTGATACTGAAAGGCAAGGATGCCATATTGGCGAGGATGGATGAGATATTGAAAAAAGGCAAGGATATGTCGAAAAAAGAAGAGGATGAAATACCTGTTCTTGAAGTGGCGTATGAAATGTGTGCAAGAGGATATGAATTCGAGCCGGCGAGACTCGGTATATCCGATGGGCTCAGATTCCTTTCCCATGACGGCAAAGTACTGCTGCCTTTCGTGGCAATAACCGGAGTAGGCGAAGGCGCCGCAAAAGTATTCGCAGAGGAATACAAAAAGCGTCCGTACGAAACTGTGGAAGATATCAGCGACAGGGGCAAGATAAACAAATCAGCCCTTGATGAGATGAGACAGCACGGGGTTTTAGAAGGACTTCCGGAGACGGCCCAGATAAGTTTGTTTGGGTAGAACTATGATTGTATTTCAAATAAATACAGTATTTTCATATCCGAGCAAATCCTATCAAGGGAGGATATCGCAATAATTTTCAGCTTTCCCCTTGAAATTCCAATATCTATATGATAGTATAAATACTGATAAAACTAATCGGCTTGACAAGAGTGGGTGAAAAACCCACTCTTTAATTTTGTAAAATGTGCGATTTAAAGACAACGTGATTTTACGTTAGGTAAAATCGCTGTCCGGCAGTCTGAAAGGAAAGGTTTATGGCGAAGAAAAAAGTAACTGTTTTAGCAGAGGAACTGCTTGGCGGATTTCTTGAAAAAGAAGGGTATGAGCTCTACAGTTCCGAATTTGTAAAAGAAGGAAAGGACTGGTTTCTCAGGATATATATAGATAAACCGGAAGGCGAAGGTTATATAGGTACAGAAGACTGTGAAAAGGTTAGCAGATTTTTAAGTGAAAAACTCGATGAAGAAGATGCTGTAGAACAAAATTATTTTCTTGAAGTTTCTTCACCGGGGATGGACAAAGAACTGATAAGGCCGGAACATTATCGCAGATATACGGGGCATCAAGTGGAAGTAAGGCTTTATAAGAGTCTGGATGGCGTGAAGAACATAAACGGAACACTTGATAGTTTTGATGGGGATAGAGTAACGATCACAGATGAAAACGGGAAAAAATGGGATCTTGATTTCAATGATATCGCAAGGACAAAATTAGCGGTTATTTTTTAAACGGGAGGACGTAAAAATGAATAAAGACTTTATAAATGCTATAGATGATTTAGTAAAGGAGAAGGGAATATCAAAAGATGTTCTCATCGAAGCCATTGAATCAGCGCTTGTATCAGCTTACAAAAAAAATTACGGGACAGCTCAGAATGTGCGTGTGAGCATAGACAGGGAAAACGGAGACGTAGCAGTGCTCATGAGGCGAGATGTAGTGGAAGAAGTTGAAGACGAGTTTACAGAGGTTTCCCTTGAGGAAGCTCTTGAGATAGATCCGAGATATCAGATAGGCGACGTCGTTGAATATCAGGTGACGCCGCGTGACTTTGGAAGGATCGCTGCGCAGACAGCAAAACAGGTAGTAGTTCAGAGAATAAGAGAAGCCGAAAGAGGAATGATCTTTGACAATTATATAAGCAGACAGGGTGATCTGATCACAGGGACAGTCCAGAGGATAAGCAATGAGACGATCTTTGTAAATATGGGAAACACAGAAGGGATCCTCGTTGCAGGCGAACGGGCCGCAGGTGAGCATTATAAAGTCAATGACAGGATAAAGGCATATATAATGGATGTCAGAAAGAGCACAAAAGGACCGCAGATATTCCTTTCGAGAACACATCCCGGATTTGTGGAAAAACTGTTTGAGCTTGAAGTTCCTGAAATAGAAGACGGCACAGTGGTGATAAAGAGCATTGCAAGGGAAGCAGGCTCAAGAACTAAAATAGCTGTCTATACGGAAGATGAAAACGTGGATCCGGTGGGAGCATGTGTTGGAACAGGAGGTATCAGAGTAAAGAATATAGTCGATGAACTGTTCGGTGAGAAAATAGATATAACTACGTGGGATGAAGATCCGAAAGTACTGATAAAAAACGTTCTCAGTCCAGCAAAGGTCGAAGAAGTGATGATAGACGAAGAAGAAAAATCAGCAAGAGTAGTAGTTCCGGATTATCAGCTTTCTCTGGCGATCGGAAAGGAAGGACAGAACGTACGTCTGGCAGCGAAGCTGTGCGGATGGAAAATAGATATAAAGAGCCATACTCAGTATTACGGTGATGAAGAGCCGGCAGAAGGCGACGATTACGAAACGGTTTACGATGATGAATATTACGATGAAGCCGAGGATGTGATCGAAGAGTACGAAAATGATTCGGATAGGGGCGATGATATTGAAAAATAAAAAGATCCCTATGAGAAAATGTGTCGGCTGTATGGAATCGAAACCTAAGAACAGTATGGTGCGCATAGCGTATTACGACGGTGATATTTCCGTGGATTTCACAGGGAAGGCAAAGGGCAGAGGCGTGTATATATGCCCGGACGCTTCATGTATCGAGAAGGCGAGAAAGAAAAATGCACTTCGCAGGAGCTTTGAAGCGGATATACCTAAGGAACGCATGGATGAGGTTTTTGAGGAGCTGATAGAACATGAGAAAAAAGGTGATTAGCTACCTGGGGTTTGCGAAGAAATCGGGAAATCTGATGTCAGGAGCAGGAACGTGTACGTTTGCAATGGCAAAGGGAAAGGCAAAACTGATCATCCTTGCGGAAGATATATCCGAAAACAGCGAAAAAAAAATAATGAAAGAAATAAGAAAGCATGGAGTGAGATATGTGAAGTACGGGAGCAGCGATGAATTATCACAGGCTGTAGGTGAATCCGGAAGAAATGTTTTCGCTCTGTGCGATAAGGGATTTGCAGAAGTAATTTTAAGTGAGATAGACAGAGAATCGGAATAAAGGAGGAAGTGCGTATGAAAATAAAAGAACTGGCCGCGGAACTGAATCTGACCGGGAAGGAAGTTCTGGAAAAGGCTAAGAGCATGGGGATAGAAGTATCGAAGACCAGCGATGAAATGTCGGATATAGATGCAACGGCAGTAAAGAATACTATTATGAAAAGCGGAACTCATACGGAGACAAAAGTCGTAAGAGTAAAGGCAAAGAAGTCAGATAGCGAAAAGAAAGACGGAGAGCCGAAAGTTACCGTAAAAGCGGCAAATATAAAGCTGCCTGAAATGAAAAAGACTGCTAAGCCTGCGGCAAAATCAACTTCTAAATCTACGGCAAAGCCTCCTGTAGGTAAACCTGTAGTACCTAAAGAAGTAGAAGGAAGACCTAAGCCGCCCGATGGCAAACCGGTTGTTTCAAAAACTATGCTTGAGGAACGCATAGCAAAAGAAAAAGCGGCTAAATCCGAAGTAAAGGAGAGTCCGAAGAAAGATACATCGGCTGAAAAACCGGCAGAAAAGACTGCTGCCAAAGTCGCTGAGAAACCGGCAGAAAAGCGCCCTGAGAAGAAGCATGAAGAGCCGAGAAGACAGACGAGACTAAAGGTAATAAAGCGTGCCGAGGATGTAAGACGTGAAGAAGCAGAAGCAGCGGAGCGACGTGAAGCTGAAAGAAAAGCCGCTGAAAAGCGAGCTGCTGAAAAGAAGGAAGAAAAAGGCCGCAGAGCTCCGGAAAAGAAAAATACCGACAGAAGAAATGATAAAAAATTCGATAAAAAGCCTGCAAGGGGCGAACGAAAGAGTGATAGGAACGATAGACCTTCAAAGAGCAGTTCTCCAAGAAAAGAAGAAAATGTATCTGAAGTAGTAGCTTCAAAACCATCATCGCACAGAAACGATAAAAAGGGCAGGGAAAAAGAGCACGATAAGTTTGCAAAGCTTGAAAGAGGCGGCAAAAAAGGCGGAAAGATGCAGCCTAAGTCCCTGGAAAAACAGGTTAGAAACAAAAAGCACAATAAGCCTAAAGCTGCGCCGGAGCCTGAAAATGAAGCAGCAGCACTTCCGGCAGGAACAGTTCTCATCAACGTTCCTATAACAGTAGCAGGATTTGCAGAGCAGACTAAAACGACAGTATCTCAGATCATCATGACTTTGATGAAGATGGGAGTCATGGCAAATGTAAATCAAAATCTGGATGAAGACACGGTAGTGCTTCTTGCAGAGGAAATGGGCATACAGGTAGCTATAGGCAACGTTAAAGAGGAAATTGAGGAAGAAGGTATAGAAAACTTTGAGGACAAGGAAGAAGATCTCAAGCCGAGAGCACCGATAATCACGGTAATGGGTCATGTCGATCACGGAAAGACATCGCTGCTTGATGCTATAAGGAAAACTAATGTTACCGCACAGGAATCAGGCGGTATAACTCAGCATATAGGAGCTTCGGAAGTAGAGATAAACGGTCAGAAGATCGTATTCCTGGATACCCCTGGACATGAAGCGTTCACTGCTATGAGAGCAAGAGGTGCGCACGCGACAGATATTGCAGTCCTCGTAGTAGCGGCAGATGACAGTGTAAAGCCTCAGACTGTTGAGTCCATAAGCCATGCAAAGGCTGCAGGAGTACCGATAATAGTTGCGATAAATAAAATGGATAAACCGGGAGCCAATCCGGATTTAGTAAAGAAGGATCTTGCGGACAGAGGCGTTTTAGTGGAAGACTGGGGCGGAGATGTAATAAGCGTACCCGTATCTGCCAAAACGGGAGAAGGCATAGTAAATCTGCTGGAAATGATATTGCTCCAGGCAGAAGTGCTTGAACTTAAGGCAAACCCTGACAGACTGGCCCTTGGTACAGTGCTTGAAGCGCGTCTTGATAAAACAAAGGGGCCGGTTGCAAGTCTGCTTGTTTTAAACGGAACACTCAAAGCAGGAATGAGCATAGTTGCAGGTACCTGTTCCGGAAAGATCAGACTTATGACAAACCATAAGGGAGAAAAGATCAGGCTTGCGGGCCCTGCGACCGCAGTTGAAGTTTTGGGACTTACAGATGTACCTCATGCAGGAGATGTTTTCCATGCAGTCAAAGATGATAAGGTTGCAAGAGATATAGCAGAAAAGAGAAAGAGTAAACTCAGAGAAGAAGTACTGGCAAGAAACTCCAGCACTACTCTTGAGGAGCTGTTCAGCCAGATACAGGAAGGTGAGGTAAAAGAGCTTAATCTCATAATCAAAGGTGATGTACAGGGATCTGTAGGCGCGATAGTTTCATCCCTTGAAAAACTCTCAAACGATAAAGTAAGAGTTAAGATCGTTCATACAGGCGTAGGTACCGTAAATGAGTCGGATATAATGCTTGCAGGCACATCTGATGCTGTAATAATAGGATTTAACGTAAGACCGAGCGCAACTGTAAGCGCTATAGCTGAGCGTGAAGGTGTACAGATAAGGACATACAGAGTTATATATGACATAATAGATGATGTTGAGAATGCTATGAAAGGTATGCTCGACCCTGAATTTAAAGAAGTAGTTCTGGGAACTTTAGAAATAAGAAATACTTTCAAAGTGCCGGGAGTAGGAATCGTAGGAGGAGCATACGTTACAGACGGAAAAGTAGTAAGAAACGAACAGGTGCGCCTTGTAAGGGATGGCATAGTAATCCACGAGGGCAAAATATCATCGCTTAAGAGGTTCAAGGATGATGTAAGAGAAGTGGCTCAGGGATATGAATGCGGTATAGGAATTGAAAACTATAACGACATAAAAGAAGGAGACACGATCGAATGCTTCACCATGGAGGAAATAAAGCGAGATTAGGAGGTCTTTTATGGGAAAAGGACACAGACAGGGAAGACTTGGAGAAGAGATCAAGAAAATAATAAGCGAAATGCTTTTAAAGGAGCTTAAAGATCCCAGACTGTCTTCCATGATAAGCGTTACTGCTGTCGAAGTGACCAGTGACGGTAGCTATTCGACGGTATATATCACAGTTTTAGGATTGGACGGAGATGATGAGAAAGCGCAGAAGGAAACGATAGACGCCCTGAACAGCGCTAAAGGCTTCATCAGAAACGAGATCGGACGAAAGGTGAAGCTCAGACATGTACCGGAACTTATTTTCAAAATCGACAGATCTATGGAATACGGCAGACATATTTCAGGTATAATAAGCGGCCTGAATATAGAGCATGATGAGGAAGAAGATGAATAACAATATATCATTGAAAGAGATAGGGGAAAAACTGAAGAGAGCAGATAATATACTGATATTTCCTCATGTCAATGCTGACGGTGATGCGTTGGGATCTTCGGCTGCGCTTTGCAGCGTGCTCAGGAACATGGGGAAAAATGTATATGTTCTCATTGAGGAGGATATCCCCGGCTATTTAAAGTTTCTGGACTCTGAATGTTTTACGTTAGATAAGGACTGCATGGATTCGCCGGATATATGTATATGTGTGGACTGCAGTGAAGAATCAAGGATACCGGAAAGAAAAGATAAGTTTTTGAGCGGAAGAGAAAAAGTATGTATAGATCATCATCTTACAGGCGAAGGATTTGGAGATCACTGGTATATAGACAGCGATGAAGCTGCATGTGCGCAGATCATATATAAGCTGCTTAAAAGCATGGAGATCGATATGGATATTATTGCAGCAGAAGCATTATATACCGGAATAGTCACAGACACAGGAAGTTTTCAGTACTCCAATACTACGGCGCAGACCCATACCATTGCTGCAGATCTGATGGGAAAAAACATAGATCATATGAAGATAATGGTATCGGTATATCAGAATGTGAGCCTGAAAAAAATGATGCTCCGGGCAAAAGCTATGGAGAGCATGGAGATGATATGCGCAGGAAAGGCTGCACTGGTATGTGTTACCAAGGATATGCTCAAAGAAGCGTCGGCAGCATACGAGGATGCTGAAGATGTGATAGATTCCGTAAGAAATATAGAAGGCGTTGAAATAGCCGCTGTTTTGAAGGAAAAAGAAGATTCGGTGAAAGTGAGCATGCGGGCTAAATCAAAGGGAAGAGTTGATACGATCGCAATGAACTTCGGGGGCGGAGGTCATATGAAAGCAGCCGGATGCACGCTTTCACTTCCCATCGGTGAGGCTGCAGATATTATAAGAGCAGAGATACAGAAATATGTGGAGAATTTTTTATGACAGACGGCATACTCATTTTGAACAAACCTCGTGAATGGACGTCTCATGACTGCGTTGCTGTGTGCAGGAGAGCGCTGGGGATAAAGAAAATCGGACACGGCGGCACACTGGATCCGATGGCGGAAGGGCTTCTTCCCGTATTCGTTGGAAGAGCGACCAGGATAATGGAGTATATGAATTTTGATCATAAAACGTATTTGTGTACTGCGGTACTGGGGATCGTAACAGATACTTTCGATATATGGGGAAAGACTGTCAAGACTTCCCGTATAACGGATATATGTAAAGAAGACGTGGAAAGATCTCTTAGGGAATTTATCGGTGATATAAAACAGATACCGCCTAAATTTTCAGCTATAAAGGTTAAAGGAAAAAAGCTTTACGAATATGCAAGAGCCGGCGAGGATGTCGAGATAAGACCGAGAGCTGTGCATATAAGCGATATAGATATAAAAAAGATAGATATGCAAAAAGGCGAGGTGACTTTTGAAGTAACCTGTTCAAAGGGTACGTATATAAGGTCTTTGTGCAATGATCTCGGTGAGAAGCTTGGGTGCGGAGCGGTAATGTCGTATCTGAAAAGGACAGCTGTGGGGGTCTTTGATCTTGACGGAGCCATAAGCCCTGAGGATATAAAATCCATGGAAGCTGAGGATATAGAGAAATTCATGAAGCCGGTAGACTTTCCTCTCGTGCGTTTCGGCAAAGCAGAGATCAATGACGGACGTGCGGAATACTTTGTCAACGGGGGAAGCATAAGGATAAATCAGGCGAAGCTTGAAGGCACAGCGCTCACAGATGAAACATCATTATACAGAGTTTATAGAAACGCAGACGGTAAATTCCTTGGGCTGGCGCGTTATTGTGAGGACAGTAAAATATTAAAAGCTGAAAAGATTTTTACAACGAGGCAGGAAATATGAAAATTTTCAATTCACTTGAAGAAGTCAGAGACATAGAAAGCACAGTCATTGCGCTTGGCAACTTTGACGGTGTTCACAGAGGACATCAGGAAATAATAAAGAGAACGGTGAAGAGCGCAGAGGCGGCAGGCCTTAAAAGCGCTGTTTTCACCTTTTCGAATCACACGAGGACTTTGCTGAAAAATATGCCTCCGGTGAAAAATATACTGTATGCTGAAGAAAAAGCGAGAATAATAGAAGCTATGGGTGTTGATTATATGTTCAACATACCTTTTACGGAAGAGATACTGAGCATGTCGCCCGAAAGCTTCGTGGAAGATATACTGGTGGAAAAATTCAGGATAAAGGAAGCTTACTGCGGATTCAATTATACTTTCGGATACAAGGCAGCAGGGAACCCTGAGATGCTGATGAAGGAAGGGATGAAGCACGACTTTGGCATACATGTGCAGGAGCCGTACAAGATAGACGGCATAGTAGTAAGCAGCACGTATATACGAAAGCTTATACAGGAAGGCAGAATGGAAGAATGTGCGAGATTCATGGGCAGGATGTATTCCATCGGGGGAGAAGTCGTAGTTGGAAATAAGCTTGGAAGGACCATAGGATTTCCGACATCGAATATAATGATAGATGAAGATATGGCTACGCCTCCTAACGGAGTATATATAACATACTGCACCTATAACGGTGTAAAATATCCGAGCGTTACCAATGTAGGAGTGAAGCCTACCATAGGCGATTACAAGAAAAACGTGGAAACTCATATATTCAATTTTGACAGTGAGCTTTACGGCAAACAGATAAAAGTAGAGTTCATAAAGCAGACAAGAGAAGAAAGGAAATTTGACAGCGTGGAAGAACTCAGCAGGCAGATAGAAAACGACTGCATCATGGCGAAAGCCTATCACCGCGAGCACAGCATATGATGCCGAATTTTACAAACAAAGTAAATAAATGCTTGATGTTGCAGATGATGTGGAATATAATAGGAATGTCGGAAATGAGATCGGGGCATGGCTCAGTTTGGTAGAGCGTTGCGTTCGGGACGCAAAGGCCGCAGGTTCAAATCCTGTTGCCCCGACCATTAAAAATACAGACCCTTTGGAATTTTTATGATTTCAGAGGGTTTTTAATTGAAAAGGGCAGGATAAGATCATGGATCAGGATAAAGAGTTTTTGGCAAAAGAGCCGGTGGGGAAACTTCTGTTCAAGCTGGCGCTCCCTACAGTGACAGCGCAGATAATAAACATGCTTTATAATATCGTAGACAGGATATATATAGGGCATATACAGGGAGTCGGAGCTGATGCTCTTACCGGGGTAGGAGTTTCGATGCCGCTGATAATGATAGTTTCGGCATTTGCAGCTCTTGTGGGATATGGAGGAGCTCCGAGAGCATCCATATTCATGGGGAGAGGAAATTATGATATGGCGGAAAAAACTCTTGGCAACTGTTTTTCCGCGCAGATAATAATATCAGTAATTCTGACGGTAATACTGCTTTTAGCAAACGAATCGTTTTTGCTGGCTTTCGGAGCGAGTGAAAATACGATAACATACGGTACGGATTACATGAACATATATGCGCTGGGTACTGTATTCGTACAGCTTACCCTCGGGATGAATATGTTTATTACGGCTCAGGGTTTTGCGAAAACGGGAATGTTGTCTGTGCTCATAGGAGCTGTGCTGAATATAATACTGGATCCTGTATTCATATTCGCCTTTGACATGGGAGTTAAAGGAGCGGCGGTTGCAACGGTCATATCTCAGGCAGCATCATGTGTATGGGTAGTTGGATTCCTTAATGGAAAGAAAACATTTATTAGGTTAAGAAAAGAAAATTTACGGCTCAGGAGTAATATAATACTGCCAAGTATAGCCTTGGGACTTTCTACATTTGTGATGCAATCAAGCGAAAGCATAATATCTATATGTTTTAATTCATCGCTGCTTAGGTACGGCGGTGATATCGCAGTTGGCGCCATGACTATACTGACCAGTGTGATGCAGTTTGCTACGCTGCCTATGCAGGGACTGGGACAGGGTGCGCAGCCGGTAATAAGCTACAATTACGGCGCATGCAATGCAAAGCGTGTAAAAAGCGCATTTAAGCTTCTTCTGAAGGTCAGTCTCATATACGCTGCGATTTTGTGGCTGTGTGTCATGCTGTTTCCACAGCTGTTTGCATCGATGTTTACGACAAGCAGTGAGCTGCTGTTGTATACGAAAGATGCGTTGCGTATATATATGGCATGTTCAGTCTTATTCGGTATCCAGATGGCCTGTCAGATGACTTTCACATCTCTGGGCAATGCGAAAGCGTCCATTATAGTCGCTGTCATGCGTAAATTTATTCTGTTGATACCGCTGATATATATAATGCCGAGAATATTCACATCAGACCCCGCAACGGCAGTATATATGGCAGAGCCGGTGGCAGACTTTTTTGCCGTTGCTTTTACTTCGGTATTGTTTACATTCCAGTTCAGGAAAGCTTTAAGAAAAATATCGGACGGAAGCAAATAATTTTCATAACTGTTGCAAAATGAAAGATTATATGATAATATAAATCGTTAATAAATTTACCTGCTGCTTAGTCGAACGAAACTCCGGCGACGATTCAGCTGCAGGCGGATGAATACGAGGAGGAAAACAAAAATGATAACTACTGAAAAGAAAGCAGAGATAATCAAAGAGTATCAGCTGAAAGAGGGAGACACAGGTTCCCCTGAGGTGCAGATAGCTATTCTCACTTACAGAATCAACGATTTAAATGAACATCTTAAAGTTCATAAAAAGGACCATCACTCCAGAAGAGGCCTTTTGAAGATGGTAGGTCAGAGAAGAAATCTTCTTAATTACCTAAAGGAAAAGGATCTTGACAGATACAGAGCCCTTATAGCTCGTTTAGGTTTAAGAAAGTAAACAGACTTGGTAATTTAGACGGGGCATGTATTCCCCGTCTTTATTTGTATAGGACAACTTTTAGCATTAAATAAAATATAAAAAGGAAAGAAAATAAACAGGAGGTAGTTGTTTATTATGAAATTTACGGATTACAGGACTTTTAAGACGGCGATCGGCGGAAGGCTTCTTGAGCTTGAGATCGGAAAAGTATGTGAGATGGCCAACGGGCAGGTCATGGTAAGATACGGAGATACTGTTGTGAATGTTACAGCGGTAGCATCGAAAGAGCCGAGGCCGGACATCGATTTTTTCCCGCTTTCATGTGATTATGAAGAAAAAATGTACGCTGCGGGAAAAATTCCGGGAGGATTTATAAAAAGAGAAGGAAGACCAAGCGAAAAAGCTATTCTCAATTCGAGACTTATGGACAGACCTCTCAGACCTCTTTTCCCAAAGGGATTTTTCAATGATGTGCAGGTAGTTGCTACGGTAATGAGCGTTGATGACGACGCACCGTCGGAAATAGCTGCGATGATAGGCTCGTCTGTAGCTCTTGCAATATCGGATATACCGTGGGATGGTCCTACGGGATCAGTACTTATAGGAATGATAGACGGAGAGTTTATCGTTAATCCTTCCCTGGCTCAGAGGGAAGAAAGCTCAATGCATCTGGTCGTTTCGGGAACTAAGGATGCAATAATGATGGTAGAGGCAGGAGCTGATGAGATCCCGGAAGAAACTATTCTCGACGCTATAATGTTTGCCCATGAGGAAATCAAGAAAATAGTTGAATTTATAGAAGAAATAGTGAAAGAGATCGGCAAGCCTAAGATGGAGGTCGAGCTTTATAAAGTTCCTGAGGATATAGAAAAAGCTGTCAGGGATTACGCAGAAGAAAAGATGAGAGCAGCTATCCAGACCTACGATAAGATGGAGAGACTGGACAATATGGATGCTGTAGAATCTGAGACTAAAGAGTATTTTGAAGAGATATATCCGGATAACGCCAAAGAAATAGACAATGTTTTATATACTATAACCAAAGAACAGGTTAGAAGTCTCATACTCGATGATGAAATAAGACCTGACAACAGAAAGAGAACGGAGATAAGACCTATATGGTGTGATACAGGTATACTTCCGAGAACTCACGGATCTGCCCTTTTCAAGAGAGGACAGACTCAGGTAATGTCTGTAGCAACTCTTGGAACTTTAAGCGAAGCTCAGACTATAGACGGAATAAACGAACAGACAGAAAAAAGATACATGCATCACTACAACTTCCCGCCTTATTCTGTAGGCGAAGCGAGACCTATGAGAAGTCCGGGAAGAAGAGAGATAGGCCACGGCGCACTGGCTGAAAGAGCTCTCATACCGGTACTGCCGAGCGAAGAAGAATTCCCTTACGCTATAAGAGTGGTATCGGAAGTGCTTTCTTCAAACGGATCGACATCGCAGGCATCGGTCTGCGGAAGCTGTCTTGCTCTCATGGATGCAGGAGTTCCTATCAAAGCGCCGGTTGCAGGAATTGCCATGGGTCTGATAGAGCGTGTTGAAGAAGACGGAACGAGCAAAATGGCCATACTTTCCGATATCCAGGGTATGGAAGACTTCCTGGGAGATATGGACTTCAAGGTGGCAGGAACAGCAAAGGGCGTTACGGCGATCCAGATGGATATAAAAGTTCACGGATTATCAAAGGAAGTTCTCCAGAACGCTCTCAAGCAGGCATATGAAGGAAGGATGCATATAATGAAGGAAATGCTCGATGAGCTTCCTGAGCCGAGAAAAGAACTTTCACCTTATGCACCTAGAATAATATCCATGCATATAGATCCTGAACAGATAAGAACTGTAATAGGACCGGGAGGAAAGACGATAAACAAGATAATCGCAGACACAGGAGTGAAGATAGATATAGATGATACAGGACTCGTATATATCGCAGCTCCTGATGTGAAGAGTGCAGAAGCAGGAATGAAGGAAATCGAACTCCTTGTAAAAGATCCGGAGCCGGGTGAAATATATGAAGGAACTGTTACGAGAGTGACGAATTTCGGAGCATTCATAGAGATCCTGCCGGGTAAAGAAGGACTTCTCCATATTTCAAAAATGGCAAAAGAGAGAGTAGAAAAGGTTGAGGATGTAATGAATGTGGGAGACAAGGTAAAAGTAAAAGTTACGGAGATCGACAGTCAGAACAGAATAAATCTTTCAAGAAAAGAACTTCTCTAATCTATCAAGGGCATATGAAGTAAAGCTTTGATATAACAAAAAAGAGCACTGGGGCTAAAGCCTCAGTGCTCTTTTTGTCATCGAAAATTATTTTTCTATCAGAGAGTTTCCGGTCATTTCATCAGGGATATCCATATCCATCAGATCCAGCATAGTAGGGGATATGTCGCAGAGTCTGCCGCCTTCTGCAAGTGTTTTCGGCTCTGACGATATGTGCATAAGAGGAACATCGTTCAAAGAGTGGGCAGTAACCACATTACCCTCATCATCAGTCATCACATCTGCATTGCCGTGATCGGCAGTGAGGAGGATCTGTCCGTCTTTTTCGAGTACAGCGTCCACAACTTTTTTGACGCATACGTCCAGGGTCTCCACAGCTTTTACGGCAGCGTTCATAATACCTGTATGTCCTACCATATCAGCGTTGGCATAGTTTAAGATTATCACATCGTACTTTTCTTCATCTATAGCTTCGATCACTTTGTCAGTAACTTCATATGCGCTCATTTCAGGCTTCATATCATATGTAGCCACTTTAGGAGATGGGACCAGAATCCTGTCCTCATTCCTGTTCGGAGCTTCGACACCTCCGTTGAAGAAAAAGGTGACATGGGCGTATTTTTCCGTTTCTGCTATGCGAAGCTGTTTGAGTCCGGCATCAGCTATGTATTCGCCCAATGTGTTTTTCATAGTTTCAGGCGGGTATGCAAGCAGGACGTCAGGCATTTGCGCATCGTATTGTGTCATGCACACGTAACACAGGTCTTTGACAGTCTTTTTCCTGTTGAAACCATCAAAGCTTTTATCTACGAAGGAGCGTGTTATTTCTCTTGCTCTGTCAGGTCTGAAATTGAACATTATCATGCTGTCGCCGTCGGAAACAGGGATGAAATCATCGGTTACAGTAGGAATGACAAATTCATCGTTTTCATCCCGTTCGTACGCCTGTTTTACGGCAGAGTCTGCGTTCTCAGCATGATATCCTTCTCCTAAGGTCATAGCATCGTAAGCTTTCTGCACTCTGTCCCAGCGTTTATCTCTGTCCATGGCGTAGTATCTGCCGGATACAGTTCCTATGACTCCTATCTTCGTTTTTTCCAGATGATCAGAGAGAATTTCTATGTATTTGGAAGCACATCTTGGCGGAACATCCCGGCCGTCGAGGAAACAATGGATGCAGACTTTTTTAACTCCGCTCTTTTGTGCCATATCTATCAGTGCAAGAAGATGATTTATGTGGCTGTGTACACCTCCGTCAGACAGAAGGCCGAGCAGGTGCAGCACAGAATCATTTTCTTTGACATGATCCATAGCTTTTTTGAGAGATGCGTTTTCAAAAAAACTTCCGTCTTCTATGGACTTTGTTATTAGAGTGAGATCCTGATACACTATCCTTCCGGCACCTATGTTCAGATGTCCTACTTCAGAGTTGCCCATCTGTCCTTCAGGAAGACCGACATCCAGACCGCAGGCCTTCAGTTTAGTTGAAGGATATTCTGAAAATAATCTGTCGAGATTCGGCTTTTTCGCGGCAGCTATCGCATTTCCTTCAGGATTTGGATTGAGCCCGTATCCGTCGAGGATCATGAGTATAGTCGGACGTTTAAAATTTTTCATATATGATACCTCCGTGGTCGATATTTGAATTTATAAAATCCATTATATCATATAGTTTTAAAAAGCGGGAATAATACTTATATGGCATTGCTGTATATTTTCAATATATAAAGGAGGAAGACCTATGGGAAAATCATGTGGAATGATACTCGGTATGGGGATTGCAGGAGCTATAGTAAGTCTGCATCTTTATATGCTTATGGAGCCAAGAGATCAGAGGAAAATAAAGAGGGAAATGAAAGAAGCTGTAGATGATCTGAAAAAGGCGACCAAAAAACTTACGGAGCTGGGCTGAAAAGCCGGAGCTCCTTTTTTATAGTTTTTCATGCGGATATATCGGTAAATGGATATATTGTGTATAAGTACATTTAGATGTATACTTATTTCAATAAACTGTATATGATCGGAGAGAATATATAGCATGAAATGGACGGAAGCACAGGAACATATAATAGAGTCGAGAAATAAAAATATGCTTGTTTCGGCAGCGGCAGGTTCAGGTAAAACCGCCGTTTTGATAGAGCGCATAAAACAGATGGTGCTTAAAGATAATGTCAATATCGACGAGTTTCTGATAACGACGTTTACCAATGCCGCGTCGTTGGAAATGAAGGAAAGGCTCAATGCAGCTATCAGAAAGGAGATAGAATCTAAAAGAGGCGATTTGAAGTTCCTGCGCAAGCAGCTTTCAATGATGCCGAAGGCAAGTATCGGAACTTTTCATAATTTTTCTCTTGAGATAATAAAGAGATATTTTTATCTCACAGATCTTGAGCCTGGATTTTCCATAGGTGATGATATACAGATATCAATAATGAAGAAAGAGAGTGTTGATGAACTCTTTGATAAGAGATTTGAATCGGATTATGATGCTTTTACCGCTTTTTTGAGAAAATACAGTTCCGACAGAAGTGAGAACAGATTGAAAGATAACGTAATAACAATATATGATGAGCTTAGGAGCATCCCTGATTATATGTCGTGGGCTGAGGAAAAAGCAAAGATGCTCCAAAGTTATTCGCCTTCAGAAAATACAGGCATAGCAGTATTTATTCTGAAAGAGGCTGTAAAGAACATATCGGAAGCGGCAAAAATGTATGGAAAGGCGGCTGATACAGCTGAGAAAGCCGGAGTTGAGAGCATTTACTCAAAAGCAGAACAGGATGCGGAAAAAGTGGAACAGGCTGCCGGAATGCTGGAGCATATCTATTCCTGTCTTATGGAGAATAAATGTACAGTGCAGG
>UQNP01000017.1 GCA_900542385.1 uncultured Eubacterium sp. | reverse complement strand
GATAGAAAGTTATTTTATTGACTACAATACTATAATGCAAAAATTATGCCATTGCAAAAATATCAAATACACCGCGAAAATCCCTGTTTTTCGACAAACATCGACAGAAATGATTTAAACGCGATTCAATAATGAATGAAGTGATTTATATATGAATTGGAAAAATGAATGTACTCAGCAGCACGAAAATTGAACGAGAGCAGATATTAGTGAAAAATTGGACAAAATCGAAAATTTAAAAATGAATAATCGTTGAAAATTAAAGGATGAAAAAAAGGTTGAAAAAATATCCGGGGGAGGGTGATAATTATTTGGCATGTAAATTGCGTAAATAAAATGTAAAACGATGCAGAATAAAATCGAAAAAGCAAAAGGAGGATAACAGCATGGCGTATGAAAATGACATTATAAACATTGCCGTACTGAATTTCAAAGCAGCGCCGGGAGACAAAGAGTCCAACCTGAAGAGAATGATAGGCTTTTCCAGAGCGGCTGCAAAGCGCGGAGCGGAAATGATAATTTTTCCGGAAATGGCTCTTATGGGTTACGGAATGTTTATAGATGAAGATGTTCCTCAGGAGGAAAAAGTCAGAGCGACGGAGACTGTGAACGGACCGTCTACAAAAGCTCTTGAAGCTGTCGCCAAAGAGGAAGGGATCTACATTATATTCGGAATGTCCGAGAAGCTTAAAGAGGAAGACACTGATATATATAATTCGGCAGTCGTGCTCGGACCGGAAGGTCTCATCGGTTCATATCAGAAGATCCATCCTTACGGCTCGGAAAATATGTGGGCCAAGAGGGGTGAGAAACCGTTTATGTTCGATACGAAGTGGGGCCCGATCTCGGTAGGTATCTGCTACGACAATTATCAGTTCCCTGAGCTGGCCAGGTATTATGCGTGGAAAGGCGCGAGACTTCACCTGAATCCAACTGCTTCAGCTGAGGAAGTTCCCAACGAAGGCAGCAGATATGCATGGCAGAGATGCTACAGACCGCATCTTGAATATCTGGTATTATCTACGTCGATATATATCGCAAGTTCAAATCTTACAGGATGGGATTGGAAGAATTCTGTTTACTGGGGAGGCGGAAGCTTTGTAACTGGTCCCAAGACTAATCCGTTCGAAGAAGTTGAATGTGCGACTTATCTCGGAGATGTAGAGGATTATCAGGAAAAACTCTATGTCGGCACATTGGATCTTTCTTTGGCTACACGTCATCAGTGTTCTGATAATCCGTGGGGAGGCGGACCTGATTATCGTCCGTCGATATATAAGAAGATGTTTGATGAAATAGGCTGATTCTGCATGGGAAGAAGTTTATTATAAGCATTTATAAAAGCATTATGGAGGTAATATTATGAGTAATCAAAACGGAAACAGCTCAGGAGGAGCTGAACTCAGCAGAGTTATGGGGTTGAGATCCCTGATCTTCTACGGAGTTGCATTTGTAATTCCGCTGGCATTCTTTACTACTTACGGTATAGTTACAAATACGACTCACGGTCATGTTTCGATGACTTATGTGGTAGCTACGCTGTGCATGGTATTTACTGCTTACAGCTATTGCAGAATGGTAAAAGCATTTCCTAAATCAGGCTCTGTTTATACCTATGCCACTGAGACATTCAATCCTTATATAGGTTTTATCGCCGGCTGGACTATAGTACTTGGATATATGTTCCTGCCTATGCTGAACTACCTTGCTTCCGCAACCTTTATGGAAGCCGCGCTGCCGGGCGTTCCTATGTGGGTATGGATCGTTCTGTTTACAGTGATAGTTACAGGAGCTAACCTGCTTGGACTTAAAGTTGCTGACATGTTCAACAACGTAGTAGTTATAATACAGCTTATATTCCTGGTGATCCTTCTTATAATGACGCTGAGGTATATATCAGGGCACGATCTTGCAATAAACCTCGAAGCGTTCTACAATTCGGAAGAGTTCCACGCTATCGGCGGAGTACAGGGAATAGCTGCCGGAGCTGCAATAGTATGTCTGGCGTATCTGGGATTTGACGGTATCGCAACTCTCGGTGAAGAGGCGATCAATCCTAAAAAGAACATTCCAAGAGCTATAATGATCACATGTATAGGACTCGGCTCCATGTACGTTATATTCACATATCTGCTCCAGGCTGCATGGCCGACTGCATGGAACGAGATCCAGGATATCGACGGAGGAGCTGTAGAGGTAATAGCTCACGTAGCAAATCAGGGAATGGCATACTTCTTCATAGCGGCATACGTTGTAGGCTGCATAGCAGCTTCCATCAGTGCAGTTGCTTCCGCATCCAGAGTACTTTACGGAATGGGAAGAGATGGTCTGCTTCCTAAGAAGTGCTTTGGATATGTAAATCCGAAATTCCACGTACCGTCATACAATATCCTCATCATGGGAGCATTCGGACTTACGGCGCTGTTCTTCTCGCTGACCATAGCTTCGTGCCTGATAAACTTCGGTGCACTGCTCGGATTCACATTCGTAAATCTTTCAGTAATAGGACATTACTATGTGAAGAACAAGAACAGGACTGCGGGAGATTTCTTCAGACACCTGCTGCTTCCTCTCATAGGTGCTGCATATACTATGTACATGCTGATAAATCTGAGCGGTACATCCATAATATACGGTATCATATGGCTGATCATAGGTATCATATGGCTTGCAGTAGTTACTAAAGGATTCAAGAAATCAGTAACTATGAGCCTCGATGAATAAGATATAAGGCCGGATAAATTTTTTACATAAAATAAAGCCGCCGCACTGATGTAGGATAAAACATCGGTACAGCGGCTTTTGTTTTTAAAATATTCTTATAAAATTGCTGCAGCCGTTTTTTATATTCGGATCGTGTCCGGGCAGTATCAAAAGGGCGAATCTTCTGATTTTCTCAAGGCTTTCGTAGGTCTCGGGAACCATTACGACGATATTTGGCTCAAGGTTTTCATTTATATTTTCCGCCGTATTGCATATATCGCCGGCAACGCACAGTACTCCGTCTGCAGTATCCAGGAGAACAGACTGATGACCTCTGGTATGTCCCGGAGTGGTTATGACTGAAAGCCCCGGATATATCAGCGTATCTCCTCTTAAAAAACGCCATTGGAAATAGCTGACTGCGTGTTTGTCAAAGGATGCTCTGTCGTAGAAAGGAGCTTCGGGAACTATCGGGTCGAAAGCTTCCTCCCATTCGGTTTCCTGTATGTAGAAAACTGCGTTTTTGAACATATGATTGCCTCCGCAGTGATCACAGTGAAGATGTGTATTTATGACCGTGTCCACATCTTCAGCGGACCATCCGAAGACACTGTGAAGAGCGTTGTGTATTTCCTGAGATGCGGTGCGGCTTGCACCGGGCTCGGACTTTTTGTATTCTTCTATATCCCGGATACCTGTATCGATCAGAACTTTGTGTTCGCCGTCTGTTGCTGCTGCGCACCATACAGGTACGGTTATTCGTTCGCCCTTGCCTTTAAAATGAGTCATTGCGGATCTGTCGAGATCTATGCTCCCAACCTGTATAGGTGTAACTTCCCATTTGTGATTTTTCATTTGTCTGGTGCTCCTTTTAAGTTTCGTGTTGTAATCGGATCATGATCTTAACTATATTTTACCATTCTTGACGATGATGGTAAAACTGAATATAATGAAACGGCATGAAATAGTTTTGATCGGATTATCTTATATAAAGAATCATTGTACTTAGGCAGTACAACACAAAGACAGGTGGATCATGGAATACGAGAATATAATATTTGAAAAGAAAAACGGTATCGGATATGTTACTGTAAACAGGCCGGAAGCGCTGAATGCTTTAAATGACAGTGTAATAGAGGAACTGGACAGTGTTTTCAGAGCCATAGACAGAGACGACGAAGTGAGGGTAGTTATAATAACAGGCGCAGGAAGAGCCTTCGTAGCGGGAGCTGACATAGCGCAGATGAGCAGGCTTGACGGCAGTGAAGGCAGAGTGATGTCGATGCGTGGACAGAAAGTGATGGAATTTATAGAGTTCATGGATAAACCTGTCATAGCTGCGGTGAACGGCTTTGCTCTTGGCGGCGGGAATGAGCTTTCCATGGCATGTGACATAAGGATCGCATCGGAGACAGCAAAGTTCGGACAGCCTGAGGTAAACCTTGGAATAATACCGGGATACGGCGGGACGCAGAGACTTCCGAGGCTGGTAGGCAGAGGAATGGCGAAGAAGCTCATATACAGCGCAGAGATAATAGATGCAGAGGAAGCATACAGAATAGGACTCGTAGATGAAGTAGTGCCGGCGGATCAGCTTATGGATACAGCGGCGAAGCTGGCAGAAACCATAGCTTCCAAAGCGCCTATAGCCGTTAAAATGGCTAAAGCGGCGATAAACAACGGAATGAACACCGACCTAAAGACAGGAGTACAGTTTGAAGCGGAGGCGTACGCAAGCACCTTTGTATCGGAAGACAGAGTCGAGGGGATGAAAGCGTTTCTTGAAAAACGTCCGGCAAAGTTTAAAAACCGATAGGGTTTTATCGTGCATGTCCTTGACGTGACAGAAGAAAACGAATATAATTAGAAAAGTATAAATTGCCTTTTGATGGTTCCGCTTGCATGGTTTGGGTCCTGCGCAATAGGACGCCGTGAACCTTGTCAGGTCCGGAAGGAAGCAGCAATAAGCGGAAGCTCTTATGTGCCGCAGATAAGCCTTCTCCTACGCCTGCGGAGCTTTCAAAGGGCAATTTGTTTTTTAACAGAAAGCCTACGGATATAGTCGGAGGATAACAGGATAATATGTATACAGCACTGTACAGAGCATACAGGCCTGAGGTATTCGATGAAATACTCGGACAGGATCATATAGTGAGAATACTTAAAAATCAGATAGATACGGATACGACAAGTCATGCGTATCTTTTTTGCGGTACGAGAGGTACTGGAAAAACGACCACCGCAAGGATCCTGGCCAAGGGGCTCAACTGCATTTCAGAGGGCGTAAGACCATGTGGAGAATGCAGTGTATGCAGAGCCATAAAAGACGGAACATTCATGGACGTTATTGAAATAGACGCAGCTTCGAATAACGGGGTGGATAATATAAGAGAGCTGAGGGAGAGCGTAAAATATCCCCCTGCATCAGGCAGGAAAAAGGTTTATATAATAGACGAAGTGCATATGCTTTCTCAGGGAGCCTTCAATGCTCTTTTAAAGACCCTTGAAGAGCCGCCTGAATATGTTGTGTTCATCCTTGCGACGACGGAGCCTCACAAACTTCCGGCCACGATACTTTCAAGATGTATGCGTCTGGATTTCAAACGAGTGACGGAAGCAGTCATTATAAGGGGAATGAAAGATATCTGTGAAAAAAAGGGAATAAATGTAAGTGAAGATGCTTTGAGAATAATAGCAGCTAATGCCGATGGATCTGTGAGGGACGGACTGAGCATACTTGATCAGTGCATTTCCGGGGGAGATAAAAACATAGATGCTGAGGAGGTGCTGGATTTTCTCGGAGCTTCGGGAGAGGAGACTTTTATTCAGCTTACGGATCTTGTGAGAAAGGGGCGTACATCAGATGCCCTCACCCTTCTTGCTGAGGTGCTTGCAGACGGCAAGGATGTGAGACAGTTCATGAGAGACTGGATCAATCATTACAGGAATCTGCTTATGACAAAGTTTGTGAAAGATCCGCAGTCAGTGCTCAGCATGTCTGCTGAGAATATAGACAGGATAAGAAGGCAGAGTGAATCGGTGGAGCTTGAGGATATAAACCGAGGTATTCTCGAACTTTCGGAAGCTGTAAATGAAGCCAGATGGTCAAGTCAGCCCAGGATACTCCTTGAGCTTGCTGCTGTAAAACTTTCGTCGAGACCTTCATTTTCGGCAGCGGCGGTAAAGACTGCGGTCAAAGAAGAATCAAATACAAGCGTGAAAGCTGAAGATCTCGTAAAAAGGGAAACTGAAGAAAAAAAGGCTGAAAAAAAAGAGGATGAACATCTGGAGCCTGCCGAAGATACCGCCGGCACAGAAAAATCCTCTGACAAATACGATTACGGGGAAATATGGAAAGCGGTGTTTGAAGACGGTGAAGCGGCTAAGGGCAGTTTCTATATAATCGGTAACAGCGCCGGACTTGTTGATATAGATGAGGAAACTTTTACAGTTGAAGCGGATTCTGAGCCGGTCAGAATGCATGCGGAAAGAAATAGAGAAATGCTGGAAACTCTGATGGAGAAACATACGGGTAAAAGACGCGTTATGAGAGTTTTGGGCAGAAGTTCCGGACAGAAGGATGATGCAAAGGACAGCATAGAAGACACTGTTAGGGAAGCAGAAAAAATACTTGGAGTGAATGTAACTGTAAAATAGATGTTGAAGAATGATTTAGAGTTTTGAAATTTTTGAACGGAGGAAATGAAAATGGGAAAAGGAATGAAAGCCGGAAAAAGACCTAAAGCGCCGGGAGCTGGAAATATGCAGAAACAGATGCAGCAGATGCAGCAGGTTCAGAGAAAAATGGATGAACTGCAGGCAGAAATAAATGAAATGGAAGCTACGGCTACATCAGGCGGAGGTGCTGTGACGGTAACTGTATCGGGAGCTAAGGAAGTAAAGGATATACAGATAAAGCCGGAAGTCATAGATCCGGATGATGCGGAAATGCTTCAGGATCTTATAATAGTAGCGGTAAATGAAGCTCTCAGGCAGATGGAAGAAATTTCACAAAGCGAAATGAGCAAGCTGACTGCCGGGCTCGGCATACCGGGATTTTAAGGCGGAATCGTGATATGAGACAATACGCGAAACCGCTGAACAAACTGATAAATGAACTTTCCAAGTTGCCGGGAATAGGCGGGAAAACAGCTCAAAGACTTGCGTTTCATATTCTGTCCATGGATGATAAAGATGCATATGCTTTGTCTGATTCCATACGCGACGCTAAAGCATCCATGAGATATTGTTCGGTATGCGGCAATCTTACGGATACGGACCCGTGCGCCATATGTGAAGATCAGACTCGCGACAGGAGTATGATATGCGTAGTGGAAAACCCCAGAGATGTCGCAGCAATGGAAAAGATAAAGGAATACAGAGGGTGTTACCATGTGCTCCATGGAGCTATTTCCCCTATGGACGGAGTAGGTCCTGACGATATAAATTTGAAAAGCCTTATAAAGAGACTGCAGGATGAAGAAGTGAAAGAGCTTATAATAGCTACAAATCCTAATATAGAAGGAGAAGCGACAGCCATGTATATAGCAAGGCTGATAAAACCTTCGGGAATAAAAGTTACCAGAATAGCGCACGGCATACCTGTCGGAGGCGATCTTGAATATGCTGATGAAGTGACTCTTTTAAAGGCCATGGAAGGAAGACGCATGCTCTGATTTCCGTTTGTTTTGGCGGCATATTTAGGAATAAAACAGAAATTGGCGAATATATTTAAGAGATGATTTCCATCATCTCTTTTTCTTTTGTTTTATTTGATGTTTGGGCCCGGAGGTAATTATGGATTTTGGTATGGAGACAAGCATTTTTCTCGCGTATACAGCAGGAATGTTCATACTCTATTTTTTAGGGAGGATTTTTTTCGTTCCGATCAAATTTATGCTTAAGCTGCTCATCAGCAGCATAGCGGGCGGAGCAGCTCTCATAGCTGTAAGGGCTTTAGGAGGATTTTTCGGCCTTGTTCTCCCTGTCAATCCTGTAAATGCGGTAATAACGGGATTGACAGGTTTGCCCGGTATAGCAGGGCTCCTGATTTATTTTAATATCTGATACGGAATGACTTGATTATATAATTTTACATATATATAATAAATAATGGACAATTATTTCAAATCATATATATTTTGTTGGGAGGGTTTCATGGGCATTATCATATCTTTGATTGCTTTTCCGGTAATTATTGCCTTGATTCTTTTATTAGTTAAAGGGGATAAAGCAAGGGGGAGTCTGATTTCAGCAGCGGCAGTGATAATGACGGCAGGAAGTATAGCCGTAACTGTCATGCATTTCGCTTCGGGAGAATGTTCCTTCGGCTTCAATTCATGGCTGACGGAATATATAATAATGGCGGTATCAGCGCTGCTGGCTATATTCATAATTTATATTTGTCTTAAGAACAGAAAATATCTGCCTGCTGTTTTTGCTTTGGCGCAGACGGCGGCGTTCATAGTGTTCGGACTGGTAGAAGGATACAGTATTAAAGTGGAAAATGATATCCATGCAGACAGGTTTTCCATGATAATGCTTATTATTACAGCCTTAGCCGGAGGGTTGATCGCTGCGTACGCTTCCGGATATATGAAAAAATTTCATGACAGGCACCCGGATATAAAAGACGGAAGGAATGTGTTCTTCTTTTCCATGTTCATATCAGTAGCATCGGTTATGGGACTTGTTGTTTCGAATAATGTGACGGTAATGTATCTGTTCTGGGAGCTCATAGTTTTGATGTCCTATGTCATGGCTTCATACGGCAAAGATAAGGAGGCGGAAGACCGCGCGTTCAGAGGATTTACCGTTAATATGCTCGGAGGAGTTTTCTTTGTTGCCGGTATTGTGATCCTGGGAACTGTTTTCGGTACGATAGAGCTTGACACTATGATACTGACCGGATCTGTATATGGTGATGTCGTTGCAATACCAGTGCTGTTCTTTGCTCTGTCAGGCATGATGATGGCGATGCAGATGCCTTTTGCCGGAGGATTTGTAAAAGCTTTCAGTGTAAATGCGCCGGCAGATGCGTTCATGAGCACTGTGACTTTAGTCAACGGCGGTGTTTTTATCATCGCAAAGCTGTCTGCTGTGCTGGGGATAAGCAATTTTGCAGGAATAACCGTTATGATCGTTGGGGGCATAACCTTTTTCACCGCTTCGATTTGTGCAGTATCATCAAAAGATATTCAAAAGACGGCAGCACTTTCGACGGTGGCTGTTGCAGGCCTTATGGTTGCATTGGGCGGGATCGGCTCGCCTGAAGGTGTTTGGGCGTGCATAATGCTCATGATACTTCATACATTTGCTAAATCTCTGATATTGCTCAGCGGAGGAAAAGCTCAGCTGGATATGGAAATGTATGATGGCAGCAAAGTGACCTTTTTAAGGGGAAAAAGGAAATCGTCTTTATGTATGCTGACAGGAGTTGCTGTCATGATCATATCATTTCTTGAACTTGCCCTTCTCAGAGCAAACGTAGTTTCATCTGTGACGGATTCGGGCAACATACTGCTTATGGTGATGATAGCTTTCGGGTGCGGAGCTGTGATAGTTTTCAGTATAAAGATGATAGGCGAGATTTCTTATTCGGCAGCATGTGCTTCTATGACTGAAACCGTCGATGAAGAAGGCTCCGCGGCAGGTGAAGAAATCGAAAGCAGCGATGAAAAGCTTGAGATGTCAGTTAAAATCATGGTTGTGATCTCTGTATTGGTAAGTATAGTATTCCCGCTTATATCCATATTTGCGGTAGCACCTTATATCGAAGAGGCTTTTGGAGGCACTTCAAGTATGTTCAGCATTTCAGACAGCATAACGGGAATCATAATGATCGTGTTCGTAGTACTGATCGCAGGAGCGTTTTATCAGAAAAAGGGAAAGATCAGTATGCCAGAGAGATCTGTTATCGATGATATGAAAGAGAACATAGAGACCTCGGAGAGTCTATGCTTTAATGAAAGAAGAATAGTAATAGCGGGCACAGCAGCATCGGCTGTGATGATAGTCATAGGCGTTGGATTTATTATAGGGACGCTTGTAAGTTTGCTGGGAGGTGCTGTATAGATGATTATAAGAATGATCATAACAATAATTGTATATTTGATTTTAGCGCCTTTCGCGGGAGCTTTGCTGGAAGGCTGCGGCAGAAAGTTTGCGGCAGCGCTGCAGGGAAGGAGAGGCCCTTCTGTAATGCAGCCTTTTCGTGATATGAAAAAGCTGATGGAAAAGAATGAGAAAGAAGAATATATACACGGGTATTATGTAAAAGTATTCCTGCTTTTCATGGTAGCGGCAGGAGCGGCGTTTTCCGCTGGACTTGACATTACATTCATAGTACTGGCAATGCTGTCAGCCTATGCCTTTCTCATTATATCAGCATATGTTACAGGTTCGCCTTATGCGCGCGCAGGAGCAGAAAATGAAATGATTAGGATACTATCCTTTGTGCCGATGATCATGCTTATGGCTGTAGGATTCCAAATGTACTGCGGAAGCATGAATGTAGGAGATATCGTAATAGGATCTTCAATGCCTGTACTGCCGATGATCGGTATTCTGGCAGGATTCGTATTCATATGTTCTGCGGGAATGCGCAGAAACGATGAACTGGTTTCGGAATTCGCAGGCAAAACTCTGGCGATAGTGAAAATAGCCAAGTGGTATGAAGTAGTACTTATGCTGGGATTTGTATTTCTGTTTTTCTGCAATGGAAGTTTTGCGGGCTACTGTATAGGTGCTGCAGCATCGATACTTATATATTTGTTGGAAATATTTATCGAGAGCTGTTTCGCAGGGGTAAAGAAGAAATACGTATTTGGTGCAGCATGGCTGGCGGCTGCGGTTTTAGGCGTCACAAATATTTTCATGTTGTATGTGATAATATAGAGGGGGGTGCGGATATGTCGTATATGCAAAAATCTCCGTGGGTCATACATTTTGACGGCACTGGATGCCGTGGATGCGGGAGTGAAGTAAAATCGTGCTTAGCACCATCGCATGATTTTGAAAGCGCCGGAATAAAGGTGACGGATAATCCGAAGCATGCGGATGTGCTGCTGATAACGGGACTCGTAGATAATGAAAATTCAGGTCTGCTTGAACGGATCTATGATAATATGGTTTCGCCTAAAAGGGTAGTTGCTGCCGGAGCGTGCGCATGCTCAGCAGGTATTTTCGGAGAATGCAGCAGTATTGTAAATGGTGCGGATAACGTTGTCCCGGTAGATGTTTATGTTCCGGGATGTGCGTCAAGACCTGAGAATATTATAGATGGTATAATAAAGAGTTTTGAGAAGGTCCTGGAGGAACGGGACGGAGCCGCAGAAGATGACGTGAGCGGCGAAAAAGAAGAAAGTCAGGAGGAAAACGAGGATGAGTAAAACTGCAAATGACAGAGACGGCTTTACATCAGTGAAACCTGCCGGACTTCTTGACAAAGTTAAAACCCTTAAAGAGGAAGGCTGCAGGTTTTATCATATGTTTGCAGATGAATCGGATAATGGTTTCGATATCGTATATATTTTTGCGGGCGAAAACAATATGGAGAACTTTAAAGTTCATATAGATAAAAATGAACCTGTAGACAGCATAACTTTTATATTCTCTTCGGCTTTGCCGGCAGAACTTGATATGGCGGAGCACAGCGGTATCGAAGTAAGGCATATGTCGACGGAAGAAATAGAAGGTTTTTACAGAGCAGAAAGATATGGCGCTTCAATAAAAACCTTTAAAAAAGATGTGGAGATGATGTCAAAGGGAAAGGATCTGGATTTTGTTAATCACGCTGTTGAGCGTATGGGAACTGCGGATTCTTTTGGAAACAGCATGGGATTCTGCATGGCTGCTGAAAAGGCAATGGGCATAAAGATCCCTGAAAGAGCTGAGTATATCAGAGTGATCATTCATGAGCTCTCAAGGATACAGCTTCATTTTATGTGGCTTTCTGAAGTAGCGGCCGAGACAGGCTTTGAAAGTCTGAGAGCCGTATGCCTTAATGCCAGGGAGAAAGTCATTTCTTTGATTGAAAAGGTATCCGGAGCCAGGGTTATTTTATCCATGTGCGGGATAGGCGGAGTAAAGAGAGATCTATCCTCCGGCATGCTCGATGAAATAAAAAATGTTCTGCCTGTCATATATTCCGATGCGGAACGGTTGGCAGAAGTTTTTTGCGCAGACAGATCTTTGAGGCTTAAACTTGACGGACTTGGATATATAGAAGAAAAAGATGCTGTAGAGATCTGCAGCGGAGTTACGGCAAAAGGATCAGGCGCGGCGGTAGATGCGAGAAACGATGAAGAATTTCCGCTGTATGAAAAATTAGGATTTGAGCCTGTGGTTGAAAATAAAGGCGATGGTTTTTCGAGATGCAAAGTTAAACTTGAAGAGATATTACAGTCTGTAGCAATTCTGGAAAAAGCTGTCGATCAGATCCCGCAGGGTGAAATTATGGCAGAAGGATTAAAACCCGGAAAGGGTGCAGCTGCCGTGAGAGTAGAGCTGTCGGAGGGACAGGCGCTTTATTATGTAAGGACTTCGGAAAATGGAACTGTACTAAGGCTGGGAATAAAGACTGCTGAAGAAATGAATATGCCTGCATTTGCAGAAATACTTAAAAACGATGAAATCGATGATATTTCTCTGGCAGCGCTGACTGTTGGAGTCAGTGCCGATGGAATAAGACGTTAGGGGTAGGTTGTAATGACTTTTTGCAAAATAGGAAAAACGCTGTTAAAAAATGCTTTCGGAAAGAAATCTTCGGAACAGAAAAAATCTGAAGACAGATCGGAAAATTTCAGAGGAAGTATAGATATCAATGCTGAGATATGCACGCTTTGCGGGGAATGTGAAGAAAAATGTGTTTCCGGAGCGATAATAATCAGCGAGGATGAAGAAACTTGGGAAGTGAACAGGATGCAGTGTGTCCTCTGCGGGGAATGTATCGATATATGTCCGGAAAATTGTCTTGTTATGTCCGAAAATGTGATCGGCGCAGAATTTACAGCAGTATCCGATGTGTTCAATATAGGAGAAAAGCCGGAAGATGAAACGGAAGTATCCGAGGAGGAAGAACTTCAGGCGGAAGAAAGCGATAACCAGACGGATAAGTCGGATGAAGACGCCGACTCTGAAGGAGCTGACATCGAAACCGTAGCCTCGGAGGACGAATCGACAGATGCTGATGAGGCGCAGAGTGAAGCTGAGGAAGACGCCGATGCTGAAGAAACCGACGATGACGCCGATTCTGATGAGGATGATTCTGATGAAGACGTCGCCAAAGCCGAGACTTTGGAAGATACATCCGATGGTGATATAGAGCCGGAAGAAGAAAATGATTATCAGGAAGAAAGCTCTGAGCCGGATTCTGAAGAAAAAACTGACGCAGATGCTGAAAGCGAAGATGTCGCTGAAGGCAAAGCGTTGGAAGATGAATCGGAAGTGTCCGAGGAGGAAGGACTTCAAGCGGAAGAAAGCGATAGCCAGACGGATAAGTCGGATGAAGACGCCGACTCTGAAGGAGCTGACATCGAAACCGTAGCCTCGGAGGACGAATCGACAGATGCTGATGAGGCGCAGAGTGAAGCTGAGGAAGACGCCGATGCTGAAGAAACCGACGATGACGCCGATTCTGATGAGGATGATTCTGATGAAGACGTCGCCAAAGCCGAGACTTTGGAAGATACATCCGATGGTGATATAGAGCCGGAAGAAGAAAATGATTATCAGGAAGAAAGCTCTGAGCCGGATTCTGAAGAAAAAACTGACGCGGATGCTGAAAGCGAAGATGGCGCTGAAGCCAAAGCGTCGGAAGATGGATCGGAAGAGGTTGATAAAGCCGTAACTTCAGAGGATAAACCAGAAGATGAATGAAAAAAACCGAAAAATATATGATGTGATATATGACGTATTCGATTCTCTTGAAACGAATACCTTTGCAACCATAGGCAAACCCGACGCTGCCATGTTTGAAAGACCGCTCATAGGAGTTGCAGCAGGGGATGATCCTTATTATGAGTTTCTGAAAAGTCATATAGGAGAGTTTCATTGGTCGCCCCAGGAAGTGTTTGCGCTGAAATATAAAGATGTGCCGGACAGCAGTTGCCTAAGGGTAATATCTTTGGTGTTTCCGCAGACTGAAGAGACGAAGAACATGCAGAATACAGCGAAAGTATTTCCGTGCGATAACTGGGTAGTATCCAGGGGAGAATGGGAGCCGATGATGGGAGAGTTTGCGTCAAAGGTGGAAGGTGCTTTTGACAGGATGGGAATAAGGTCTGCTGCATTGGATCTAAGGAGTGAATTTCATCGTCAGGATTCGGAAAATCTTGGAATAGCTTCAGTATGGTCTCACAGGCACAGTGCGTTTGCCGCCGGACTTGGCACCTTTGGATTAAATGACGGATTTATATCAGAAAGAGGCATAGCTGTAAGGATAACATCCATAGTGATAGAGGCTGATATAGATATAACACCGCGTGGAGACATAGGGCATTACGACTGGTGTCTGTATTACAGCAAAGGCATATGCGGAGCGTGTATAAAGAGATGTCCGGTAAGCGCGATTTCAAAAGAAAACGGACATGACAAGGACAGTTGTCTTGAATATGAGGATTATGCCATTGAACATTACTGGCCTGAACATATAGAAAGAGGAGATTATATCTTCGGGTGCGGACTATGTCAGTCCAGGGTGCCGTGCCGGGACAGGCGCCCGTAAATGTACTTTGAAAATATAATGACAAAGACCTTGACATTGAAACTGTTGTAATATACAATTATTTAGCAACTTTATGAATTTGATTTGAATGAGAGCAGGCACTGCTCTTAATTTTAGGTTAAACGGAGGACGGTAATTATGAGAGTAAAGGTTACGCTTGCTTGCACTGAATGTAAACAGAGAAACTACAATACGATAAAAAACAAGAAAAACAATGCAGACCGTATAGAGATGAACAAATACTGCAAGTTCTGTAAAAAACATACACTTCACAAGGAAACTAAGTAGGAGAAAGTTCTATGGCTAAGAAGTCAAAAGGGAAAGAACAGTCTGTTGTCAGGAAACGAGCGACAGCAGCGGTTTCTCAGAGAGGGAATAAAAGGAAAAGAGGCAGCATAAAAGAATATTTCAAGGGAGTAAAACTTGAAATGAAGAAAGTAGTATGGCCCACTAAAAAAGAGCTTGGGTCTTTTACTGCTGTAGTTTTAGCTACATGCGCTGCGTTTGCACTTGTATTCTGGGCAGTTGACACTGGAGTGCTGGCGGCTATAAGGGCTGTCTGCTTTTAGAATGTTATGATTGGAGCTTAAGAGTTACAATGTGTGATAATAACGAAAAGAAAAAACTTGATATAGAAGGTCTTGAAGGTCTCAGGGGCGATGGTGAAGCGAAATGGTATGTGGTTCATACTTATTCGGGACATGAAAACAAAGTTAAAGTAAACATAGAAAAAATCGTCGAAAACCGTGGAATGCAGGATCTTATCCTCGATGTAATCGTTCCTACGGAAGACAGGGTAGAGGTAAAAGAAGGCCAGAGAAAGGTAAAGACCAGGAAAATGTTTCCGGGCTATGTGCTCGTAAAGATGATAGTAACAAACGAATCGTGGTACCTTGTAAGAAATACACAGGGAGTAACCGGATTTGTCGGACATGGCTCAGACCCTGTGCCTCTTACAGTTGAAGAAGTAAGAAGGATGGGAATAGAGAAGATATATATTGATCTTGATGTAAAAGTAGGCGATACTGTGAAAGTAATAAACGGACCTTTTGAAAACTTTATGGGAGTTGTTGAAGAAGTCAACATGGAAAAGCAGACGCTGAAAGCAAAGGTATCCATGTTCGGAAGAGATACGCCTGTAGAACTGGATTTTGCTCAGGTGGATAAAATCTGAGCATTAACCTGTTTATAATAAATGATTTGACCCCGGTGAGGGAATAAACAGAAAGGAGAAAAACGATGGCTAAGAAGATCGAAGGATATATAAAGCTTCAGATACCGGCAGGCAATGCTAATCCGGCGCCTCCTGTAGGTCCTGCGCTTGGACAGCATGGTGTAAACATCATGGATTTCTGCAAACAGTTCAACGCTAAGACTCAGGATCAGGCTGGAATGATAATCCCGGTCGTTATAACTGTTTATGCAGATCATTCGTTTTCGTTCATCTGCAAAACACCGCCGGCAGCAGTACTGCTGAAAAAAGCGGCAGGTATCGATTCGGCATCCGGAGAGCCAAACAAGACGAAGGTTGCTACTATAAGCAAGGCTCAGGCGGAAGAAATCGCAAAGACAAAAATGCCGGATCTCAATGCAGCAGACCTTGAAGCAGCGACTGAAATGATCAAGGGAACTGCAAGAAGCATGGGAATCGTTGTTGAAGATTAAGTAACAGTGGGAGATCGGAATTTGATTTTTCGGTCGGTCGTACCACAAGGAGGTAAAAAATGCCTAAGAGAGGTAAAAATTACAAAGAATCATTGAAAGCGTACGATAAAGCGGAATTGTACGATGTTGAACAGGCGATGGATATCGTTACAAAGACATCCAAAGCTAAGTTTGATGAAACTGTAGAGCTTCACGTAAAGCTCGGAGTTGACGGAAGACATGCCGATCAGCAGGTAAGAGGCGCTATAGTGCTTCCTCACGGAGTTGGAAAAACAAAGAAAGTGCTCGTATTTGCCAAAGGACCGAAGGCTACGGAAGCTGAAGAAGCCGGAGCTGATTATGTAGGTGCTGAAGAAATGGCACAGAAGATCCAGAGCGAAAACTGGTTTGACTTTGATGTCGTTATAGCATCACCTGACATGATGGGTGTAGTAGGAAGACTTGGTAAGATCCTCGGACCTAAAGGTCTGATGCCGAATCCTAAGTCAGGTACGGTAACACCGGATGTAGCTAAAGCTATAGAGGAAGTAAAGGCTGGTAAAGTAGAGTATCGTCTCGATAAGACTAATATCATCCATACACCTATAGGAAAAGCTTCATTTGGAGCTAAGAAGCTGGCTGAGAACTTCGATGCCATCATCGGAGCTATAATAAAAGCCAAGCCGGCGGCTGCAAAGGGTCAGTATCTCAGAAGCGTTACGGTTTCTGCTACTATGGGCCCCGGAGTGAAAATCAACCCGCTCAAACTCGGTTAAGTCCTGAGTTTAAGATATAAGGAGATTTTCATCAGGTTGAAAACAGAATAGAAAATAAACAACCGTAGACAGCGGGGAGCTGTCAGACTGCTTTAAAACCAAACCCCGCCGAGGTACAATGTAAATATATCTGCCTCGGTGTCTAAGTGTAAAGATATCGAGGTTTTTTATAGCGTACCTTAAAGTGAATCATTCACATCAAAAATGAAGAAAGGAGAATGCGCGATAATGAAAGAGGCTTACAAACAGAAGCAGATAATAATCGACGAAATAAAAGACAAGTTTGAAAGAGCGGAATCAGCAGTAGTTATCGACTATATCGGAATCACTGTTGCAGAAGCGGATGCCATGAGAAAAAAGCTTCGTGAAGCCGACGTGGACTACACTGTTTACAAGAACACTCTTGTAAAGAGAGCCATCGAAGGAACTAAATTCGAAGAACTGGGAAGCATCCTTGAGGGTCCGAGCGGATTTGCATTCAGCTATGATGATGCTACAGCACCTGCAAGAGTTTTGAACGATGCGATAAAAGAATACAAAAAGATGGAATTCAAGGGAGGAATTATCGAAGGAGAATACTACGATAAGGAAAACCTTGAAAAGATCGCAGCTATTCCGTCGAGAGATGTTCTCATTTCGAAGTTTATGGGAAGCATACAGTCACCTGTTGCAAACTTTGCAAGAGTTGTTGCTCAGATTGCAGAACAGAAAGAAGCTTAAGAAAGTACAGGGATGTTTTTACTGTATACAAGTTAATTTTGTTTAGTTAAACATAAAAGGAGAAAAAAGATGAATAAAGATCAGATAATAGAAGCTATAAAGGAAATGTCGGTTTTAGAACTGAATGAACTGGTTAAAGCATGTGAAGAAGAATTTGGCGTATCCGCAGCAGCAGGCGTTGTTGTAGCAGCAGCTGAAGGCGGTGCAGCAGCAGCTGAAGAACAGAGCGAATTCACAGTAGTTCTGAAGGAAGTAGGAGCTGAAAAGATCAAGGTTATCAAGGCTGTAAGAGAGATTACAGGTCTTGGACTGAAGGAAGCAAAAGAGCTGGTTGACGGAGCACCTTCAAACGTTAAGGAAGGCTGTGAAAAGGCTGAGGCTGAAGGATTCAAGGCTCAGCTGGAAGAAGTTGGCGCTGTTGTAGAACTGAAATAAGAGATACGCGCAAAGATTTAGACATAACAGAAGGTGGACGGAGACGATGCAGTGCGCATTGCCTTCGTCCTTTTTATTGGTTTGAACCTATGAATTCAAAAAATACCAAAAAAAGGCTTGATTGTTTGACAAATATATGGTATGATACTAAACTGCCCTGCAAATGTAATTTGTTGAATATATAAGGAGTGATGATTATGCCAAATCCGATAAAATTAGGAAGAAAAGAGCGAATGACCTTTTCTAAAATCAATGAAGTGGCGGAAATGCCTAATTTGATTCAGATACAGACTGATTCATACAATTGGTTTATAGAAGAAGGTCTTCGTGAAGTTTTTGAGGATATCTCACCTATAAAGGATTACGCAGATAACCTTGTCCTTGAATTTATAGATTATTCTCTCACAGATCCTCCTAAGTATGAACAGGAGGAATGTAAGGAGAGAGATGTGACTTATGCTGCTCCGATGAAAGTGAAAGTAAGACTTGTAAACAAAGAAACCGGAGAAGTAAAGGAACAGGAAGTATTCATGGGAGATTTCCCTCTCATGACAGAAAAGGGTACATTTATATATAATGGTGCGGAGAGAGTGGTCGTAACCCAGCTCGTTCGTTCTCCCGGACCTTATTATGATAAAGAAATAGATAAATCCGGTAAGGATTTGTTCTCCACCACTGTTATTCCAAACAGAGGAGCTTGGCTGGAATACGAGACGGATTCCAACGAAATAATATCGGTAAGAGTTGACAGGACGAGAAAGCAGCCTGTGACGACGCTTCTCAGAGCTCTGGGAATGAGCAGCAATCAGGAGATAATAGATATATTCGGTGAAGAGCCAAGGCTCATTAAAACTCTTGAAAAGGATACGACGACTAATTACGAGGAAGGTCTTAAAGAAATATATAAGAAATTAAGACCGGGAGAGCCTCCTACGCTTGAAAGCGCGCAGTCATTGTTCAATTCCATGTTCTTTGACCCTAAGAGATACGATCTTGCTAAGGTGGGAAGATACAAGTACAATAAAAAACTGGGCGTTGCCAACAGGCTCGCAGGAGTTGTAGCGGCAGAAGACGTAATAGATCCTAACACGGGAGAGATCCTCGCCGAAAAGAATCAGAAGATAGACAAAGACCTTGCCATGCAGATAGAGAATGCCGGCGTTGAATTCGTAATGGTGCAGAGCCCTAACGATGAGACTAAGGTTACAAAGGTCATAGGCAATCAGTTTGTTGATATAAGCAATTACGTGGAGTTCGATATTTCGGACCTTAAGATAGCTAAAAAGGTATATTATCCTGTGCTCATGGAGATCATCCAGGAAAGCGAAGATGAAGCTTCGCTTAAAGAAGCGCTCAAGCTCAGAAAGAATGAACTTTCTCCTAAGCACATACTCGTAGCAGATGTAATTGCATCAGTAAGCTACCTGCTGAACTTGAATTACGGTGTCGGCAGTACAGATGATATAGACCATCTTGGAAACAGAAGACTCAGAACAGTTGGAGAGCTTCTGCAAAACCAGATAAGAATAGGTCTTTCCAGAATGGAAAGAACGATAAAAGAGAGGATGACAACTCAGGATATAGCAGAGGTAACACCGCAGGGACTCATGAATATAAGACCGGTAACTGCTGCTGTAAAAGAGTTCTTCGGAAGTTCGCAGCTGTCGCAGTTCATGGACCAGAACAATCCTCTTGCAGAGCTTACTCATAAGAGAAGACTTTCGGCCCTCGGACCTGGAGGACTTTCGAGGGAGAGAGCCGGATTTGAAGTAAGAGACGTACATCATTCCCATTACGGAAGAATGTGTCCTATAGAGACTCCGGAAGGTCCTAACATCGGACTTATAGGCTCTCTTACCACTTACGGTATAGTCAATGAATACGGCTTTATCGAAACTCCGTACAGGATAGTAGATAAAGAGACGGGTAGGGTAACCGATGAAATAAGATACCTTACTGCGGATGATGAAGAAGATAAGATAATAGCGCAGGCAAACGAACCTCTTGATTCAGAAGGCCGTTTTGCAAACATGCGAGTTGCCGCGAGAGGAGCCGGCGGTGAAATAGACCTTGTACCGAGGGAAGCTGTGGATTACATGGACGTATCCCCTAAACAGGTAGTATCGGTAGCGACGGCGATGATACCGTTCCTTGAAAACGATGACGCCAACAGAGCGCTCATGGGATCAAACATGCAGAGACAGGCAGTGCCTCTTCTCGTTACGGAAGCTCCTATAGTAGGTACAGGCATAGAACATAAGGCAGCGAAAGACTCAGGTGTCGTAATACTGGCAAAGCATTCAGGTACGATCGATTTTGTAGACGCAGACAAGATCGTAGTGCTCAGAGATGACGGAGAAGGAAAAGATG
Organism: uncultured Eubacterium sp.; assembly: GCA_900542385.1. Lineage (GTDB taxonomy): Bacteria > Bacillota > Clostridia > Peptostreptococcales > Anaerovoracaceae > Lentihominibacter > Lentihominibacter excrementavium. Next base: position 1,557 of record UQNP01000017.1, on the reverse strand, counting down.
AATACAAACTTCTCAAGTTCAAAAGATCAAACCAGGGTACCTGTGTGAATCAGAGACCTATCGTGTTCAACGGAGAACATGTTGAAAAAGACGAAGTAATAGCTGACGGACCTTCCACTGACAATGGTGAAGTTGCTCTCGGCAAGAACCTTCTCATAGGATTCATGACATGGGAGGGATACAACTACGAGGACGCTATAATACTCAATGAAAGACTGATAATGGACGATGTCCTCACTTCTATCCATATAGAAAAGTATGAAGCTGAAGCCAGAGACACTAAACTTGGACCTGAAGAGATAACGAGAGATATACCTAACGTCGGTGAAGACGCCCTGAAGGATCTGGATGAAGACGGCATTATAAGAAAGGGTGCAGAAGTAAATTCATCCGACATACTCGTAGGTAAAGTTACGCCAAAAGGAGAAACGGAGCTTACGGCAGAAGAACGGCTTTTAAGAGCTATATTCGGTGAGAAAGCGAGAGAAGTAAGGGATACTTCCCTCAGAGTGCCGCATGGAGAGACTGGAATAGTCGTAGACGTGAAGATATTCTCAAGAGAAAACGGTGACGAACTGCCGCCGGGAGTAAATAAACTCGTACGCTGCTATATAGCGACAAAGAGAAAGATCAGCGTAGGAGACAAGATGGCCGGAAGACACGGAAACAAAGGTGTTATATCAAGGATACTTCCGGAAGAGGATATGCCGTTCCTTGAAAACGGACAGCCGCTTCAGGTCATGCTGAATCCTCTCGGTGTACCGTCCCGAATGAATGTAGGACAGGTGCTTGAAGTACATCTCGGTCTTGCGGCTAAGAGCAAAGACTGGTATATCGCTACGCCTGTATTCGATGGAGCGACGGAAAAAGACATCATACAGCTGCTCAAGGAGAGCGGATATGATGAAAGCGGAAAACTGCGCCTGAGAGACGGAAGAACGGGAGATTATTTCGATAACCCTGTAACAGTAGGATATATGTATATGTTAAAGCTCCATCATCTGGTAGATGATAAGATCCATGCAAGAAGCACCGGACCGTATTCCCTCGTTACACAGCAGCCTCTCGGAGGAAAAGCTCAGTTCGGTGGACAGCGTTTCGGAGAGATGGAAGTTTGGGCGCTGGAAGCTTACGGAGCGGCTTATACGCTTCAGGAGATCCTCACTGTCAAGTCGGACGATATAGTAGGACGTGTAAAGACTTACGAAGCGATAGTAAAGGGAGAAAATATTCCTGAACCTGGAATTCCTGAATCGTTCAAAGTATTGATAAAAGAAATGCAGAGTCTGTGTCTGGATGTAAAGGTGCTTACAGAAGACAACGAGGAGATAGAGATAAAAGAAGTAAGTGACATGGAAGATATTCCTGCCGTTGAGGATATGGTGGATGAAGAAGCCGGAGCCGGCGGTGCGGAAGAGCAGGATGATGCAGATGATACAAATGACGGGGAGGAAGAAGCAGTTCTCGACGAGGAAGACGATGAAGACTATGACGTTGATGAATCCGATGATACCGAAGAAACTGATGACGATGCCGGAAAAATGACATCGTAACCGA
>UQNP01000016.1 GCA_900542385.1 uncultured Eubacterium sp. | reverse complement strand
CCGAAGCGGGAACGGCGCTGCAGCTGTTCAGCCTGACTTATATAACACGGTGGTTTTCCTTTGCCACCCAAAGCTATATGCTGGCTATCGAAAAGCCTCTGCCTGCGTCTTTCATATCCGTATCGACCGCCTTTGTTTTTCCTGTGATACTGATAGCCCTTCTGTGGCCTCTCGGCCTCACAGGCATATGGCTCAACTTCGCAGGTACGGCGCTTCTTGCCGGAATAATGTCGCTGATAATCCTCATTAAGCTACGAAATGAGCTTTATAGAGAGGATATCAGCTAACATTAAAAATCACGTTATTATTTAGCGTTTTCAATCATATCGTGTTTGAGTTTCCACAGATCGTAGGACAGATCCACATAGTACGTCTGTGGATTCTCAAAACGTTTCATTTCATCCCACATAGCGTCAAGCTGATCCTTGCAGTAATCCCTTATCTCATCTATCGAAGGACTTTCATATATAAGCTTTCCGCCTTTGAAGATCTGTTCTCTGAGATTTTTCACATAGAAGTTGCTTATCTTTTTTCTCTTCCATACAGCATTCGGATCGAATATCTCATATTCATCATCTTCAGGAATCGTTTCTCCATCAAGTACTATGACATCGGCAAGTGCTCTGTTTGTATCTTTATCAAAGAGCCGATAAACTGTTTTAAAACCCGGATTCGTTATCTTGCCTACATTTTCACTGATCTTTATTTTCGGTATCATCTCTCCGTTCTTTTCAAGAGCCGACAGTTTATAGACTCCTCCAAACACAGGCTCTGATCCCGCCGTTATCAGTCTCTCTCCTACTCCGAAAGAATCTATACATGCGCCCTCCATTATAACATCTCTTATTATATATTCATCGAGGGAATTGGAAACAACTATGGTGCAATCCTCAAGTCCCGCATCATCGAGCATTTTCCTCGCTTTCTTAGTGAGATAAGCTATATCTCCGCTGTCTATCCTTATCCCCATTTTCTCAGGCTTCATTTCTTTAAACACTTTTATGGCTTTTGGAACTCCTGATTTCAACACATTGTAGGTATCTACCAGCAGCACGCAGTTGCTCGGATATATCTCCGCATATTTTTTAAAAGCCTCATACTCGTCATCGTACATCTGCACCCAGCTGTGAGCCATAGTTCCAAGTGCCGGTATTCCGAAATCTCTGTCCGATATAGTGCATGCCGTTCCTACACATCCTCCTATGTAAGCTGCTCTCGCACCGTAGACAGCCGCCGCAGTTCCGTGGGCTCTTCTCGTCCCGAATTCCATTACAGGTCTTCCTGCCGCCGCACGCACTATCCTGCTGGCCTTTGTCGCTATAAGACTCTGATGATTTATTATAAGGAGGATCATCGTCTCTACGAACTGAGCCTGCATCACCGGGCCTCTTACCGTTATTATCGGTTCTCCCGGAAATATAGGAGTTCCTTCCGGAACAGCCCATACATCGCAGGTAAATTTAAAGTCTTCGAGATATTTCAGAAAATCTTCATTGAAGATCTTTTTGCTTCTCAGATATTCTATATCTTCTTCTGTAAACTCCAGTCCGTCCAGATATCTTATCACCTGTTCAAGCCCTGCCATCACAGCATAGCCTCCGTCATCCGGTATCTTCCTGAAAAACATATCGAAATACGCGATGTCTTCAGCCATGTCTGTACAAAAATACCCATTAGCCATGGTCATCTCATAAAAATCAGTCAACATCGTCAGGTTTAATTTTTCTATCATCTGACTGCTCCTCCATTTTACCTTTTTCTTTAATTACTACGCATGATGAAATTATTACGATTACTCCGCCGACTATCTGTACCGCTCCGATGGATTCCCCCAAAAACAGCCATCCGAAAAAAGTCGCCGTTACCGGCAGAAAATTCGAAAACATTGCCGAAATCGTAGGACCCAGTACCTTCAAACCTCTGACCAGTATAAGATATCCCATACCGGCGCTTCCGAGTCCAAGGTATATTATACCACCTATTATACCCGGTGTAAAAGACTCAGTTTCAGGCATATTATGCAGTGCATAAGGTAAAAGTATGAGGATAGTGCAAAGCAGTTGGTTGAATGTCATAGTTGCTCCCGTATAATGCCTGCTCACATTCGCAGTTATGAAATTATATGCGTTCCACGATAAAACGGCTCCGAATGCCAGCAGATATCCTATGAATCTTCCCTGAAGCAGTTCTCTGAAATCCGCGCCTATAACTATAGCAACTCCCAGAATACATATAATCGTGCCCAACGCCATTTTAGCAGTGAATTTCTTTTTAAAAACTATACGCTCTATCAATATCGATACAGCAGGCACAAATGCCAGTATTATAGTTATCAGCGACACCGGTATGTAATCCATCGCCGTGTATTCACAGGTAAAATACAGTATCTCTCCCGTTATGGAGCACAGTATGAAAAAAGGAATGTCTTTTACGCGTACTATACTCTTTCTGTCCTGACTGAATTTAACTATTGCGACCAGTATAAAGCCTACACTGTATTTCAAAAACAGAAGGCACATCGGTTTGAGTATTCCAAGAGCGTTTTTTGCTAACACGTAATCCAGCCCCCATAAACACACAAGGCCGCACATCATAATGAAAGCCGTACGTTTTTCCTTCAATTTTTCACCTCCAGCATTTTTTTAAGAAACTGTCCTGTATAAGATCTTTCAACCTTTGCTATCTCTTCAGGTGTCCCTTCCGCTATTATCTGTCCGCCTCTGAATCCGCCGTCAGGCCCCAGGTCTATGATGTGATCCGCTCTCTTTATCACATCAAGGTTATGTTCTATTACGACCACTGTATTTCCGGCATCAACCAGTTTGTCCAAAACAGATATAAGTTTGTCGACATCGGCAAAATGCAGTCCTGTAGTTGGCTCGTCGAGAATATAAAGAGTCTTTCCCGTACTTTTCTTGGAAAGCTCTGAAGCCAGCTTTATTCTCTGAGCTTCACCTCCCGAAAGCTGTGTACTCGGCTGTCCCAGCTTGATATATCCCATCCCGACTTCAAGAAGAGTATTGAGCTGTCTTGAAATCGTAGGTATATTGCTGAAAAATTCCGCAGCTTCCTCTACATTCATATCCAGCACATCGAATATGCTCTTTCCTTTGTATTTAACTTCAAGAGTTTCTCTGTTATAACGTTTTCCCTTACACACCTCACACGGTACATAAACATCCGGAAGAAAGTGCATTTCAATTTTTATTATACCGTCTCCATTGCAGGCCTCACATCTTCCACCCTTAACGTTAAAGCTGAATCTGCCCTTGCCGTAGCCTCGCAGCTTTGCTTCAGGAAGCTGCGAAAACAAATCGCGAATATGCGTGAAAACTCCCGTATAAGTTGCAGGATTGGACCTCGGGGTCCTTCCTATCGGCGCCTGATTTATATCTATTATCTTATCTATGTTTTGCAATCCGTTTATCCTTTTATGCCTGCCGGGCTTTTCCTTGCTTCCGTACATTTCCGCCGCTATACCTTTATACAGTATCTCATTTATAAGACTGCTTTTGCCTGAGCCTGAAACTCCCGTAACGCATACCATCTTGCCAAGAGGTATCTTTACATCTATATTTTTCAGATTGTTTTCAGCAGCACCTTTTATCTCTATATGCTTGCCGTTTCCCTTTCGTCTTTCTTTCGGCACCTCTATCTTTTTTTTACCGCTCAGATACCGGCCTGTTATAGATCTCTCGCACTTCTTTATATCCTCAACGCTTCCCTGGGCAACCAGCTCACCTCCGCCGGCTCCTGCCCCGGGACCAATATCAACTATATGATCCGCAGCATACATAGTATCTTCATCGTGTTCTACCACTATGAGCGTATTGCCTATATCTGTAAGTTTTCTCAACGCATCCAGAAGTTTTGCATTATCCTTTTGATGCAGACCTATGCTGGGTTCATCGAGTATATAAAGGACTCCAACCAACCCTGAGCCTATCTGTGTTGCAAGCCTTATACGCTGTGACTCTCCTCCTGAAAGTGTTGCGGATGCTCTCGAGAGCGTAAGGTAGTCCAGACCTACATTTGCAAGGAATTTAAGTCGCCCTCTTATCTCCTTTATTATTTCTGCCGCTATCATCATATGTGACTGCGACAATTTCAGATCATCGATAAATTCTATAGCTTCGGCCACGGACATATCGCAGAACTGCATTATATTTTTGCCTCCGACTGTGACGGCAAGCAGTTCAGGTTTCAGCTTATTGCCGTGGCATTCCGGACATTCAGTCACTCGCATATGCTTTTCCATCTTTTCTTTTATCCACTCGGAATTTGTCTCTCTGTACCGTCTTTCCAGGTTATTTATTATGCCTTCAAAAGAATGGTTCCTGTTATGACTTTCGCCATTTTTATTTGTATAGACGTATTGAAGCTTTTCATCGCCTGTACCATATAAAAGCACCTGCTTGAACTTTTTCGGCAGATCCTTAAACGGTGTATCCATATCGGCACCGTATTTTTCAGCCAGAGCACGTATGACCTGCCAGTAATAACTCGTATATTCCATCGTTGCAAACACATTGCTCAAACATTTTTCATTTATGCTCTTGTCCTGATCCGGGATTATAAGATCCGGATCTATCCTCTGAATGAACCCCAAACCGTTGCATTCAGAGCAGGCGCCAAGAGGATTGTTGAATGAAAACATTCTCGGCTCAAGCTCCTCGATGCTCACCCCGTGTTCCGGACACGCGAGACTTGTACTGAAAGTCTTTTCTTCCACCGATCCGTCCTTATCAACTGAGACCTGTATCAATCCTTCGCCATGGCTGACTGCCAGCTCACAGGCTTCTGTAAGCCTGCTCTGCACGCCGTCTCTTACTTTTATCCTGTCTACAACTATCTCTATCGTATGTTTAAAAGTTTTTTCCAGCTTTATTTCATCTTCTTCAAGGAATTTGATATCTCCATCGACCCTTACGCGTGTAAACCCCTCTTTGCGTATCCTTTCCAGTATCTTTTCATGCTGACCCTTTCTCTGTCTTACTACAGGAGCCATTATAATCAGCTTTGCTCCCTCCCCTTCTTCCATAAGAAGCTCTACTATCTGATCTATAGACTGACTTGATATCTCTCTGCCGCAAACAGGACAGTGAGGTATTCCTATCCTCGCATACATGAGTCTTAAATAATCGTATATCTCCGTCACGGTTCCTACTGTAGAACGGGGATTTTTATTCGTGGTCTTCTGATCTATGGATATGGCCGGAGAAAGTCCTTCTATGGATTCAACATCCGGTTTTTCCATCTGCCCCAGGAACTGTCTCGCATACGACGACAGGCTCTCCATGTATTTTCTCTGACCTTCCGCATATATCGTATCGAAAGCGAGGGAGGATTTGCCTGATCCCGACAGCCCCGTAAGCACGACGAGCTTGTCTCTCGGTATCGTGACATCCACGTTTTTAAGGTTGTTTTCTCTTGCTCCCTTTATAACTATATCTTTTGCCATTTTACTCCTTTTCCTTTGTCCTTTTATTCTTGCTTTAAAGTCTTGTCTTATACTCGAACACCATATCCCTCAGTTCGGCAGCTCTTTCAAACTGCAGATCCTCAGCAGCCTGTTTCATTTCTTTTTCAAGTTTCTTTACGTAATCCTTGAGTTCTTTCTTAGTAAGCTCAAGCGGACTCTTTCCTTTATAGTCTTCCTCAGCAGGCTTCGTCGCTTCTATCACACTTCTCACTGCCTTCTTGACACTCTGAGGAGTTATACCGTTTGCCTTATTGTATTCGTCCTGTATCTTTCTTCGTCTCTTTGTCTCATCTATTGCAGCTTTCATCGCAGGGCTTATGCCGTCGCAGTACATTATAACCTTGCTGTCGGCGTTTCTTGCAGCCCTTCCTATGGTCTGTATGAGTGATGTTTCTGTCCTCAGGAAACCTTCCTTATCCGCATCGAGGATGGCTACGAGAGAAACTTCCGGTATATCCAGTCCCTCTCTCAGAAGATTGATTCCTACAAGTACATCAAAAGCTCCAAGTCTCAGGTCTCTTATTATCTCCATTCTCTCCAGCGTATCCACTTCGGAATGTAGATATCTTACCTTTATTCCTACATTTTTCAAGTAATCCGTAAGACTCTCAGCCATTTTTTTCGTCAGAGTCGTTACGAGCACTCTCTCGCCTTTTTCCGCAGTCTTATTGATCTCACCGATCAGATGATCCATCTGATTTTCAGTTTCATGAAGTTCTATTACCGGGTCCAAAAGTCCCGTCGGTCTTATTATCTGCTCTGCTGAAATTCCTCCACTCTGTTCCCTCTCATACTCCGCAGGAGTCGCGCTCACATAAAGTATCTGGTTTATCATCGAGTTGAATTCTTCAAACTTCAGCGGTCTGTTGTCAAGCGCCGACGGCAGTCTGAATCCATAGTCCACCAGCGACTGTTTTCTCGAACGGTCTCCCGCATACATGGCCCGAAGCTGCGGCAGCATGACATGAGACTCGTCTATTATTATAAGAAAATCCTCAGGTATGTAATCTATAAGCGTATAAGGTCTGGCGCCCGGCTCGAGACCTGAAATATGTCTTGAATAATTTTCTATTCCTTTACAGGTGCCGACTTCACGAAGCATTTCTATATCGTACCTTGTCCTCTGTTCTATCCTCTGGGCTTCTATCAGTTTGCCCCTGTCCTTAAACCACTGTATCCTCTCCGAAAGCTCTTCATTTATCGTGCCCACTGCACGTTCTATATTTTCTTTGCTCGTAACATACTGTGACGCCGGATATATGGCCACATGATTTCTTATGCCGATTATTTCTCCCGTAACAGCGTTGATCTCTTTTATGCTCTCGACCTCGTCTCCAAAGAGCTCGATCCTCACGGCATTTTCCGCACCTGCCGGATAAATATCTATCGTATCGCCTCTGACCCTGAAATTCCCGCGATCCATAGCCATATCATTTCTCGTATACTGTATATCCACAAGCTTTCTAAGAAGCTCCTGCCTGTCTTTTTCCATACCGGGGCGCAAGGATATAACCTGATTTTTATAATCTATAGGACTTCCTAATCCATATATACATGAAACACTGGCTACTATTATCACGTCCCGCCTTTCAGACAGAGCTGCCGTCGCAGAATTACGAAGTTTTTCTATCTCTGCATTTATATCCGAATCCTTTTCTATATATGTGTCGGTAGACGCGACATACGCTTCCGGCTGATAGTAATCATAATAGGAGACAAAATACTCCACCGCATTGTTTGGAAAAAACTCCTTGAACTCTCCGTGAAGCTGTGCTGCAAGGGTTTTATTATGGGATATCACCAGAGTCGGTTTCTGTACGCGCTCTATGATATTTGCCATAGTAAAAGTCTTGCCTGATCCTGTGACACCCATAAGTGTCTGCGACCGCTCTCCTGCAAGTATTCTTTCTGAAATTTTATCTATAGCCTGCGGCTGATCGCCGGTAGGCTTGTATTCCGATACCAATTCAAATCGTTCCATATACTGTTTTCTCCCTATATCATCTTTTCTGCACCTAACGATTATATCACACCACCTCCCCTTATTCAAACAAATGTTCTTTCGCATCGTCTGTTATTTGACGCATATATAAAAAAGACGCCTTTCGGGCGTCTTCCAAAATCATTTTTATACAATATTTCGATGCTCCTATTTCAAACCAAAATCGATCTTGCCTCCAATGTGCCGATTTTTACGGAATATTATCTGACGCTGCACCATCCAGCTTATGATAAACAGCACACACTCAGTCATAAGTTTTGCAGGATATACGGATATCTGCATGATACCGGTGAAGAATCCGAGGATAATATTATTGAGAATAAGTATCACAGCTGCGAGAGCAAAATATTCCAATGCAGTAGATACTTTCCTGCCCGTATGGAATACATGCCGGCAATTCATACTGTAATTATAAAATGCGCTTACTGCTCTTGCGGCAATATTTCCTGCCATTATCATTATTCCCGTATGAGGAAGCACCAGCATCAGAACGCTGAAAATTACATAATCCAGCAGAAAACTGGACATAGAGGACAGCGTAAATTTTATTATATCCTTGTATATCCTGAATGAATCCCGAACGGCTCTGAAGCTGGAGCAGGAATTTTTACTGTCATGATATATTGTCTCTATGCTCATTTCTTCTATTCGGATATCGTTTTCCGCACAATACAGAAGCACATTCATCTCATATTCATACCGTTCTCCTTCTATATCCATAAACCGGGCAGCCAACGCAGAATCAAAAGCACGAAGTCCTGTCTGCGTGTCAGATACTTTTACGCCGCTTACCGCACTGAATACTTTTCTCGTTATCTCGTTTCCAAGCCTTGATTTCAAAGGCATATCGCTTCCTACATTTCTGGCGCCTATGGAAACTGCATCTCTGTTATCTTTAGCATGATTTATAAGCCTTGCCATGTCTTCTGTCCTATGCTGTCCGTCAGCATCCATTATGCCTATGATACCTACATCTTTCATTTCATCGTTTATATATTTAAGCGCTGTTTTTATCGCCGCACCCTTCCCTCGGTTTCTATCGTGATGTATGACTGTACATATATCAGATATTTCATCAAAAATAAACTTACAATCATCTCCGTTCCCATCGTCCACAACTACAGACATCAAATTCATTTCCTTCAATCCTCTGACTATCTTGATAAGCACCTCATCCGGTCTGTATGCAGGAATGATTACCATCGGCATAATAACATCTCCTTTCTCTTATCTGTTTTTACATCCATACAGGATATTAGATATACTGCAGCTTTCATAACTTTTCTTCATTTTTTTCATATTTTCTTTCATAAGACAAAGCCCCTTTTCGTCATACAGCATTTCAATCACTTTTTGTGAATATCTGTCTTTGTCTTTTCCCATGACTACCCCTATATTTCTTTTTTCGACAAGTTCAGCATTCTTTTTTTCCTGTTCCAAAAAAGGATGCATAACTGCCATTGGTGTCTCAGCATATATCGCTTCGAACACCGTTATACCGCCGGCTTTCGATATTATTATATCTGCTTCGTTTATATATTCAGCCGTATTCTCACAGTAGCCTATAACCTCTATCTCACTGTATTTTCTCTTCAGATCACGCATAAGTTTTTCGTTTCTTCCGGTAATTACAGTCACCTTTATTTCCGGCACCTTTATCAATTCGTCTATTATCACATCCGCCCCCGGTATCAATCCCAATCCTCCGCCCATCAGCAAAACAGTTTTCCCACTTTTTCCTTTTTTATCAGTTTCGTAAAAGTTGTTTTTAAAAGCTTTTCTTACAGGTATTCCTCCAACAAATATCTTTTCCTGATCAACACCTTTTTTTACCATGATGTCTTTTGTCATCTCATCACCTACTATATATGCGTTCGTCTTTTCTGAAAGCCATTCGCTGTGTGGTACGATATCGGTTATACACGTTATATATTTAATAGAGCTTTCAGCATTTTTAATATAATTCCCCGTATATTTTGAAACTACCGGCAGTGTAGATATGACAACATCAGGATGCTTTTCTTCCATCAGCATACCGAATTTTTTATAAAACCATTTCTTCATTGGACTTATCGTCTTTTTTTCATCCAAACGGTTGATAATATTGTACAATCCGTGCAGTCTGCCGCTCATAACATCAAATACTTTGTAGATATGTTTTCCTGCCGACGGAAACAAATGATATACTATATCTGTGGATTCTACTTCTGCCCATGGAACTTCTTCTATCTCTTCCTTTATCGCTTCCGCGGCTTTTATATGCCCCAGCCCAAAACTGCCTGTCAAAATGAGAACTCTCATTATCCTTCACCTTTCCTTTTTATCAATATAGTTTTTTTCACAGCGCTGTATATAGGCTTGATATTTACTATAACTATCGTAACTATGCACAACGCCTGCACTATAACCCATCCAGGCATCTCCGGTAAGATAAACATGATCTGGACAGCCAGTATCATTGAATTTATCAATAAACGTCTTTTATGAAGTCTGAAAGGCATTAAACGTCTCGCACTCCTTGCTCTTAATAAAAACTATGAAATAACTCGTAAAAGTTGCCGCTGCCGCGCCTTGTATGCCCATACATGACGGTATCAGTATCCCGTTCAGCAGCAAATTTATACCGGCACCCGCCATAGCGCTCCAAAAGGATAAAAGACTTTTCTTTTTTACTGAAAAAACACTGCACATAAAAGTAACGAACGCAGAAAACACTGTAGCTGCAGCAAGCAAGGGTATATATCGCCATGCGTTATAATACTCATCATCTGCAAGAAGAGCTATTTCCCATTTTGAAAATGCCATTACAATACTTCCTGCAGCAAACATCACCGACATAAATACATTCCATATCTGCGAATAAAACCGTAATTGTTCTCTTCTCTTCTTCACCGTTTCCGATACTGCCGAAAAAAGCCATGCTTCCAAGAATATGCTCGATATCAAGGTGAGAACAGTTGGTATCTTACATGCTACCGCATAAATCCCATTAGCTTCATTCCCCATAAAAGCTGTGATCATATACCTGTCAGATACACTTGTTATCCACCAGAATACCGTGGTGGGTATCAACGGTATTCCATACTTTAGCATATCAATGAATATCTGCCTTCCCGGATGAATAACTATCTGTCTCCACAACCGTTCTTTTACCGTAAGAAATACGAAACAGATAATATCGGCTGCCGCAACTGAAAGAACGTAACCGGTCACTCCCAAATCAAGCACTGCCAGCATAAAAACGTTAAATACTATGACCAGCGCTGTATTTATAAGTCCCTGCACCGCAAAAAGGGAAGTTTTACCTTCAGCTCTTACAAACTGCGCGCAAAGTGAATGAAAGCAAGATGCTATCGTATACATCACCAACAGCCATGCACTGCCTCCAAACAGAGATAATACTGACATTACAGGCAATGCAGCTAATATAAACAAGGATCCTGCACATATGGTGAATACTCCTGCTGAAAACACATTTTTTCTCCTGTTTTCATCATTTACAGCAAACCTGAATACGCTTTCTGAAATACCAATTGAAACCAGCGGTATAAGCAGATTTGCCGTCTGAATTATCAGATCTGCGGTCCCGTATTCTGACGGTGTCAGGAAATCGGTGTAAAACCTGACCATCAGAAAGGTCAATAATTTAGAGCCAAAAGTCCCTGCGCTTATCAAAACAGTATTATTCACCAATGTGCTGTATTTGTTCGTTTCATTCATATCTGTTTATCAGTCGAGCGGTTTTCCACATCTTGAACAGTATCTGTCATTCAGATCACATGTTCCGCCACATTCCGGACAAACTTTATTCATTGCCGCTCCACATTCTGTGCAGTGCCATCTGCCTTTCATCTGCCAATGTCCACATTCTATGCATCTCTGTCTTATCAGACTGCGCACTACCATGAACGCAAGTACAGCAAAAATATTGCCGCACAATCCGCAAAGGAGCCAGAACAATCCGTTCATCTTCGAAGAATGTGCGCTCTTATACAGACAAGCTGCTGTCATAAGCCAATATATGCAGAACAACGCCCCTAAAATCAAAACATATATCGTAATAAATGCATCTGCGCCTTCCGAAGGTTCTGTTATAGCTATATCCTTATAACCATCCCCTTCTTCCTCGCCCTGGATCTCATGTACATCAACGTACTCTGTTTCATTCAGATATGAAGCAACTTCAGATATCTGAGTCCGGAGTACGAATCCCGCAACAGCTCCTCCCAGAAGTAAAAATATTATCGCCAAAGGTATAAATCGCTTGAAAAATTTAGAATAATCAACTTTCATGACTTTATTTTTTATTTTTTCCATAAAACAACCTCCTTGCATTACTTTTCTGAAAGTATAGCAAGGAGGTATAAACAACCTATAATCTGTATTTAAACTGAATATAAAAAATCTTTATGCCGTTTCTGCAAGGCTGTGATAATAAATACTACCGCCAGTCCGGCAACGAACAGCATCATAACCGCGGCAGCCATGACAGGATTTACAGCAGTAATTTCAAACAGCGAAGGGAATATATATAAAGCTCCGCAAGTTCCTGACACCATGACTGTACATATAAAAATCCTAAGCTTTGAGAAAGGTATGCAGCTTTTGACCACAGACGCCATAGTCAACAATATCAAAAGCAAGTACATTACAGTCTGAGACTGTGCATAAGAAAACGGCATATAAATATTCGTGAATACTATTACAGCGCTTACTGCCAACGCAAACGGCAATGCATTGCCGATGGAGCTCTTCAGGAAACTTCCGCGTATCTTTCTCGTATCTGATTCTATGATGGTCGCAAATGAAGGCCATGCTTCCATAAAAGCATCTACAAGCGTGATCTGGATCGGAATAAACGGAAACGGAATGTTCCCAATCAGACAAAACAGCGAAACTAAAACAGAATATATAGTTTTTATAAAAAATACTCCAGCCGTTCGGGTGACATTATTTACTACTTTACGCCCTTCCAGCACTACCCGCGGCAAATAGGTGAAATCCGAATCAAGCAAAACTATCTGAGATATCTGTTTGCTCGCATCGCTTCCTTCCGCTATAGCTATTGAGCAATCAGCCTCTCTGAGCGCGAGCAGATCATTGACGCCGTCACCGGTCATCGCCACACATCGTCCTCTATCTTTCATAGCTTTAACGAGTTCCTGCTTTTGACGCGGTGTGACTCGAGCAAATACAGAATACTCACTGACCAGCCGGCTATAGTCCGTTTCATCTCCTGCCTTAGACATATCAAATGAATCATACCAGTTATCCAATCCCGCTTTTTTAGCAACCATAGATACTGTTTTAACGTGATCTCCGGATATTATTTTTACATCGACACCTTCTCGTCTGAAATACTCCAGTGTCTGCTCTGCATTTTTACGTATGCGGTCCTCCATCGATATAATAAACAGCGGCTGTAAACGCTCAGGAAGATTTTCCGTATCTTTCCATATATCATTACTGAACCCAACTGCGATCATCCTATACCCTTCCTGCAATCTACGTTCAGCTTCTTTCGGATACTTATCTGCTATTTTTTCCGGCGCACCGACAAATAATGTTCCTATTCCTTTAAAGGATACTGCGCCCCACTTTCTCTTTGAAGAAAACGGGATCTTACCTGAATCTTCAAAATACTGACATACAGGGAATCCGTCTCTGAGCGCCTGCATAGTAGCATTATTATCATCGGCAGCTGCAAGATATGACGAAAAAAGTTTTTCTGCTTTTTCCCTCGTAAAATTTGTATCCATGCAGCTCATACCGTCTCTTTCATTCACAGAATTAAAAAAAACATCTTTTACTTTGATTCTTCCATCAGTTAATGTTCCGGTTTTATCAAGACAGAGCGTATCAACGTGAGCAAGAGTCTCAAGAGAATATATATTCTGAACAAGAATCTTCTGCTTCGACATCCTTATGACTCCATTTGCCAACGATACGGAAATCAACAGTACGAGCCCTTTCGGAAGCATTCCTAAAAGAGCAGCCGCAGACGATACTACCGCAGCATCAAACAATGCGCCTCTCAAAACCATCGCTTCTATAAACAACATTATTCCGAGAGGTATGATGAGAAAACTTGTAAACCTGGTAACTTTTCTCATCGATCCCAGCAATTCGCTTTCGACATTTTTCTCTTTTTTTACCTCTTCTGCAAGTTTTGTAGCATAATTTTCACTTCCTACATGTATGACTCTTGCAAAGCATTTTCCTGAGATCACGGAGCTCCCGGACAGGAGCTCGTCTCCTTTTCCCTTGATCACAGGATCACTTTCCCCTGTCAGCAAAGATTCATTTACTTCGATCTCTCCAGCTAATACCAAAGCATCATTACATATTTGCCGTCCGCTTTCGAGTACTGTCACATCCCCTTCAACGATCTCGTCCATAGCAATAACAGACTCTTTGCCATCTCTTACTACAGTTACCTGCGGTCTGTTGAGGATAGAAAGCTCATCGACCAGCTTTTTAGCTTTAAGTTCCTGTACAATACCTATCACTATATTCAGGATTATTATAGCAATAAAAAGCATATTCGAATATGCTCCCACCGCAAACAAAAAAAGCAGCTATAGTGAAATTAAGAAAGTTGAACAATGTAACGATATTTTCCCAGAATATCCTCTTCTTTGATTTCGTAATGGAACGCGGCATACTCTGCCCTTTGCCTGCCGCTATCTTCTGAGTCACTTCCTGTCTTGTAAGCCCAGTAATCTTTTCCTGCATGACTATTCCTCCAATTCACACTTTATATGGAACAGTCTATGCTTAATATATGAACCACGCTGTAAACAAAAATAAAATATTTCTAAACTATAAAATTGATATTAGCCCCTGAATCTGTACCCTGCGCCCCAGACCGTTTGTATATATCTTGGTTTCGCTGGATCTTTTTCTAATTTTTCTCTAAGTCGGTTTATGTGTACAGCAACAGTCGCATTATCGCCGACTGCTTCAAGTCCCCATACTTTCTCATAGAGAGTTTCTCTGTCAAACACCATATCCACATTCATCATGAGAAATATCAATAATTCATATTCACGATTTTTTAATTCGACTTCCCTTTCCTCAACATATACACGATGGGTTCCTGTATTGACTTTGACCGAACCTATGCTTATTTCCCTCGGATATGCTCCTGCATCATCGGAAAGTCTCTTATATTGAGCGATATTAGCCTTAACTCTGGCAACCAATACAGCCGGAGAAAAAGGTTTTTCTATATAATCATCAGCCCCTATGCCAAGACCTCTGATCTTATCTATATCTTCCTGTCTCGCCGTGACCATAAGTATCGGTATATCTATATGTTCCCTTAATTTTCGGCATATTTCAAAGCCATCGATACCCGGCAGCATCAGATCTAACAGTATAAGACTGAAATCTTCTTCCAGTCCCTTTCTGAGACCTTCTATTCCATCCGAAGCAATATCCACAAAAAAACCTTCTATTTCCAGATAATCCTTTTCTATAGCAGCTATCGCCGAATCATCCTCAATTATCAGTATCTTTTCCATTTTCATTACCTCCTGTAGGAATCTTTATAAATATTTCAAGGCCTTCTTCATTCCTGTTTTCCGCCCATACTTTTCCGCCCATATGTTCAACAGCATTAGCAACTATCGCAAGTCCCAGTCCGCTTCCTCTCTCAGGATTATGTCTTGACGAATCACTGCGATAAAAAACTTCAAATAAATGTTCTATCGACTGTTCAGGTACCCCCGGTCCATCGTCTGCAATAGTTAAAAGGCATCCATCTTCCGTATATCTCAGTTTTATCTCTATCCTGCCTTCATCTTTATCCTTATATTTCAAACTGTTTTCCATTATATTTATTATGATACGCTGTATCTGCACAGGATCCGCATATATCTCCACATGTTCCAGATCTTCAGTTATCGTCATTCCTTTCTCCGAAAATTCTTCAGAAGCATCCGATACTATTTTTCTTATTTCATCATCCAGATAAATTTCACATGGATGTTCCGGATATTCTCCCAGATCCATTTTGGAAAATAAAAACAGTTGAGAAAGAATTCTTTCAAGATCTTCAGCTTTATTTTTGATCGTATACAAATATGTCTTTCTTTTCTCAGGAGTTTTAGCAATATCATCTATCAGACCTTCTATATATGCCTGTATCGATGTAAGCGGAGAACGAATATCATGTGAAATGCCCGCAATCAATTCTTTTCGGTTTTTCTCCTGCTGCTGCACTGCTTCCACAGATTCTCTGAGTCTTACAGCCATTTCATTGAAATCCTCACATACAGGCAGAAATTCGTCTGATCTTTCATAATCTATCCTGTACTCTAAATTACCGTCTCTTATCTGTCTGACACCGTATCTCAATATATCAATCGGCTCTTCAATTTTCTTAAATACAAATTTTATCAGGAATTTATTCGTAAGTATTATAGATAACAGGATCGTAATTATTATCAGGATTATGGATACAAGCACTGATATTTTAAAATCATGATAATTCTGGCCGTTATTATTGCCGCCGAACAGACATATTACATAATTGTGTCCGTCAGAGTTTTTTTCATGGACATATAGACTTCTTCCGTCCTGCTCTATCGTCGCTTCATTCTGCAAAACTTTTGCTGCCTCCAGCAGCTTATCGTCGCCCTCTTCAAGCTCTCCGTATTGAAAAAAAGTTTTACCGTCACGCAGAACTGTCAATTCCATACCACCGTTATGCAAAACTGTTTCAGCCGCAGACAGATCTTCTCCTTTATCCAGATAATGTTCGATAGTCTCTGAAACAGCCATAGATGCATATGTAAATTCTTCAGTATCTTCAAACCACAGACCTGTACCTCTCTGCAGCGAAAACCACAAAAAAGAAACGCAAAGTATCCCTATCATAACCGTCGCTATGACCGGAACTAATATCATAAGTAAATTAGACAGAAACAAACGTCTTTTTACAGTCATACCTGTACTCCCCTTCATTTTCTGATAAAATCATTCTATCACGAAGAATCGCCGACATATATAAACTGGAGATAAACTCTCATCTGATCTGCTTGACATATAATGTATAATATTATCGTGGATCATATACAGAAAGGTTTTTAACGGCCGCATCCAGCGCGCCGTATTTATTATTATGGAATACGAAAATATCTTTGAAATGCTTTCTCAAAGCGTTATATATCTGATAAAAGACAACATGTGGATCGGCCCTGTTTTCTCGTTTGTTGCAGGAATATTCACTTCACTTACGCCATGTGCGCTTTCCAATATTCCGCTGATAACAGGATATATTTCCGCAGGAGATAAAAAGTACGATACGAAAAAATCTCTAATACTCTCTATAATCTTTGCCGCAGGCGCCGCTGTAACATTCTTAGTGCTCGGCATCACTGCATCTGAAGTCGGAAACGCCATAGGTCACATCGAATTCATACATATCATTCTTGGCATACTAATGATACTTATGGCTTTGCAAACGTGGGAGATCATACATATCATACCTCATATACATGTCCATACATCGACAAAAAGCAGCGGATTCATCGGTGTATTCATAACCGGACTCATCGGAGGTCTGTTTTCTTCTCACTGCGCTGTACCTGTGATCCTTCTCATTCTGACACTTGCATCTCAATTCAGCAGCCCTCTGTGGGTCGTTCTGATGCTCCTGTTTTATTCTGCCGGTCACGGTATAATAATCATCATCTCAGGCACATCCATAGGCTTTGCAAACAAACTTGAAAACGGCGCCGGAGAAAAAACTGCACGCATATTCAAGCTCGTCTTAGGTTTTATCATGGCTGCCATAGGAATATACATGATATTCGGATAATCCGATTTCTCTGTACTTTATTCAGCATATATGTTATAATTTTGTGTGTAATTCACTTTACACTTATGCCGGAAAAAAGGGGGTTATATCATAATATGTTCGCCAGATTAAGAAATAAAAGTAAAAATCGAAACATAAAAAAAACCATAAGAACGGCTTTCAAGGAAGACGTAAAGAACATTACCAAGGCTGCTCTTACCCAGGAATTTTACAATAACAGCGCCGAAACGCTGAAAAAAAACAATCACATAGAATCAGAGCTTTACATACAAAACAATGTAAAAAGAGGCCTTCGAAATTCAAACGGTACAGGTGTACTGGTGGGACTTACTAAAATCGGAGAAGTTCTCGGATACGATGTTGACGAAAACGGCAACAAAGTACCTATTGAAGGAAAGCTCTACTACAGAGGCTACAGCATAGAAGATCTTGTAAACAGCTGTATAAACGAAAAAAGATTTGGCTTTGAAGAAATAACTTATCTTCTTATTTTTGGTTCTCTTCCCACAAAATCAGAACTCGAATATTTTAACAAACTTCTCGGTTCAAAAAGAGAACTTCCAAATGGATTTGCACGCGATACTATATTGACGATACCGTCAAACAACATAATGAACAAACTTGCAAGAAGTGTTCTTGCTCTGTATTGTTACGATGATAATCCTGACGATACATCGATACCTAACGTTCTCAGGCAATCGATAGATCTGATGGGATATTTCCCTGCGCTCATAGCCTATGCCTATCAGGCAAAATCTTCGTTTTACGATCATAAGAGTCTTCATCTTCACAATCCGATCCCGGAACTGTCAACATCTGAAAATATACTCAGGATGATAAGACCGGACGGAAAGTACACTGAACTTGAAGCAAGGCTCCTTGACATATCCATGATACTTCATGCGGAACACGGCGGAGGAAACAATTCATCATTTACGACACACCTCATATCTTCCACCGGCACCGATACATATTCGGCTATTTCGGCAGCTATAGGATCCCTCAAGGGACCGCGTCACGGCGGAGCTAACATAGCCGTTATAAATATGATGAAAAACATCAAGGAAAACGTTCCTAATTTCAACAACAGAGGAAAGCTTGACGATTATCTTGTCAAGATATTGAAAAAAGAAGCAAACGACAAGTCAGGTCTCATATACGGAATGGGACATGCCATATATACGCTGTCTGACCCAAGAGCTAAAGTTCTCAAATCCATGGCTAAAAAGCTTGCTGAAAGCAAAGACCTTCTTGATGATTTTCTCCTTTGCGATTATATCGAGAAAAGAACTCCACAGCTTTATGCCGAAGTCAACGGTGTTGAAAAGCCTATGCCAGCCAATGTGGATCTGTATTCAGGCTTCGTGTACGATGCTCTCGATATACCTACGACTATAGCCACGCCTCTCTTTGCGACTGCCCGTCTCTCAGGCTGGTGCGCACATAGGATCGAAGAACTTATTGCAGGCGGCAAGCTTATGCGTCCTGCATATAAATCGGTACAACAGCCTCGCGGCTATGTTGAACTGGCAGACAGAGTATCAGAAAGCAACGGCAGATCCGACAAAAAAGAAAAGAACGGAAAGAAACATAAATCACAGCAAAAATAGCATATAGCAAAAAAATAAATCCTGCGCAATGCGCAGGATTTATTTTTTATTCCTCTGTTACATTTACATTGGAAAGTCCAAGAGTATCTATACCTCCTGAATCATAGCCGAGAATATTCACGTTCCCGTCGCTGATCTCCTTTACTATATCTTCATAATCCGAATTTTCAAAGGTCGAAAACCTTCCTGTATCTACCGCAAGACTTACACCATCATTTGAAACATCGTAAGAAATCACTTCTCCTCCAGGAAATTCATCATCTTCATACTGCTGTAAAACAGATTCAAGTACTGTTCCTATATCGTTCACCGTTGATGTAAGAATTGTATCTGACATTTCACTCTTATCTGTTTCACAGGCTATAACTTTTCCTCCAAGCTTTTCAGCAGATTCTATGACAGCCTGCTCTGTTTCCGATCCGCAGGCGAATACCGCCTGAACACCGCTTTCATACCATTCGTCTGCTTTTGCCAGTATGGTTTCTCTGTCATCGTCTTCTCCGCAGTAATGATATTTTATGTTTACAGATGTGCCGGATTCTGCTGCCGCTTTATTCGCCCCCTGAATGAATCCGTAACAGTAGTCCATCACTACCGGCTGTTTTTCCTCCCCTAAAAATCCAAGCTCGTTCAACCCGTCTTTAACGGCGCTGTATCCTGCAAGATACCCTGCCTGCGCTGAATCGAAGGTGATCACTGCCGTATTTTTACCCACGCTTTCCTCTCCTGATTCTGCATCAGCAGGCACAGCATCTATCATTACAAATTTTACATCAGGATATTCATCCTGCTTTTCATACACTACCTGGCTGAAAGTATATCCGTCACACACTATTATACCGGCTCCTCCGGATACTGCCGCATCTATAGCCTGTCTGTAGGAGTCATCGGATACTTCGGTCGCTTTATAGTATTTATGAGATATACCGTTGGCCTCTCCAAAGCTGCTTATAGTCTCCCATGCAGCTTCACTGTATCCTCCGTTCATTATCATTCCCGACTCAGTTACCATCGCTATATCGTAATCGACCTGTTCTTCCGGCTGTACTTCATTCGATTCCTGACAGCCGGCCATAGTCAGCGTCATGATTGCCGCCAGAATAAAAATCCACGCTTTTTTAACCATTGTATTTCTTTCCTCCTTGCGCAATACTCCTTTTTAGTACAATTCTTCCCTTCTGTGTTTAAGCAGAGGAAGCTGATCTCTGACCGAGTCTACATATTCCAGATCTATATCTCCGTATATTATACCTTCCTTTTCATCACAGTGAGCTGTGAATCTTCCCCATGGATCTACTATACATGAATTGCCGTAAGCGACATACACTCCTTCTTCATCTCTTGCCGGTGAATTTGCTGCAAAATACACCTGATTGTCAAGAGCTCTCATCCTCATGGTTATATCCCAGTGCGCCGGCCCTGTAGTCATATTGAACGCCGCCGGAAGTATTATCAGTTTGGCTCCGGCGAGAGCCATCTTTCTGAACCATTCCGGAAATCTAACATCATAGCATATGGCTACGCCTATCTTGCAGAATTCCGTGTCTATTACCGTCATATCTTTTCCGGCAGTAAGCGTATCGGATTCCATGAATCTTATACCGCCTTCCACATCTATATCAAACAGATGCACTTTTCTGTGCTTGCCTATGATATTTCCGCTTCTGTCAAAGGAATAAGATGTATTGTATACCTTATCTCCGTCCAGTTCCGGTATCGAGCCTCCCACAAGATATATACCCTGCTTTGCAGCAAGATCTGACATGAACTCTACCGTAGGTCCTGTCTCCGGCTCCGAATATTCTCTGAAATAATCATTTGAATAAGGACAGTTCCACATTTCCGGAAGCGAGATCACCTGCGCTCCGTTTTCAGCCGCATGTACAACGTAATCCGCAGCTGTTTCCATGCTTTTTTCTTTTTCAAAAGAGCCTTTGATCTGACACAGTGCTATCTTAAACATTATCAACCATCCTTTCTTTAACGGTTTCAACGAATCTCTTTGTGATGCGTGCCGTAAGGCCCCATATCACTCTTCCGTCCATATCGTATACAGGTATATAGGACCGCCCCTTTCTCCAGTTATACGTCTTTCCTCCTGTAACTCTATCATACGGGAAACTCTCCGGAATCTTCTGCACTACTTCTGTCTCATATACCTCAGGCTTATATGACGCTATCTCATCAAGATTTACGAGAAAAACTTCATCCACTTCATCCGGATTCAATTTAAGATCATCCAGATCCTTTTCATCTATTACCCCCAGGTAGCAGTACATTGCAAAATTGCTGTAGGTATATACAGTATCGAGAGGACTCACCACCCTTATCCGTTCTTCAGGAATGCCGATCTCTTCCCACGTTTCTCTGACTGCACATTCCTCAGGAGTTTCTCCTTCTTCAAGTTCTCCTCCCGGGAAACATATTTCCCCCGGCTGTCTCGTCATGTGTTTCGCTCTCACTTCATATAGAAGATGAAGTCCATCCTCTTTTTCGACAAGCGGCACCAAGACAGAGAAAAATTTAAAGCCGTCTTCCGCTCCGGCTTTTCTCTCCGAAAACACTTCTTCTATATCATTAAGAGTCAATTTTTTCTCTGATTTCATTGTCTTTCCTCTGATACCTTATATTCATATATGAAGCAACAAGTATAAGACCTATGCCTATATATGTATTCCATAAAATAGTTTCCTTTAAGAATATCACCGCCATCACAGGCGCTATAGCAGGTTTAAGGAAAAATGCCAAAGATCCGGTGGCAGCGTCCGACATTTTTATAGCCATAAAATAGCTGAAATAACCAAGACCGGTAACAAATATGCTGATATATGCGACGAGAAGGGCATTGTCCGCAACTCCTGCTACTATAGGTTTACCCGCTATTATCATAACTATCATCAAAACGAAGGAGCCTAAAATAAAACTCAGACTCGTCTGCACCATTATTCCCATCTTCTGTACGCTTACCTTTCCCGCCACGGTATACGCGCCGAAGAATATGGCTGCAAGAAGCATGTAAACTATTCCGATAACGGTGTTTCCTTCCTGTATATTCCACGGTTTTATCATGAATATCAGTCCCAGAAAACCGATTCCCAGCACTATAAACTTATGTTTATTCAGTTTTTCGCTTGTGAAGAAATGTGCAAAAACCATAGTGAACAGCGGATTTATGGAAATAAGCACAGATGCAGTGGAGGCATTTGAATTTATGACTCCAAGCTGGAAAAACACCATGCTGAGCGGTATTCCAAGCACACCCACCATAGTCAGCGTCAAAATATCCTTTATATTTAATTTTATATTGTTTTTTTTGATTTCCGCGACTGCAAAAGGCAGCAGCAAAAGACCTCCTATAGCAAATCTTATAAATGTGAGCTGAAACGGATCGAGGTTGTTTCCCGCCAATTTACAGGAAACTTCCATAGTCCCGAAGAGAAATGCCGTCAGCAGCACAAACCAGTAAGCTTTATTCATTGGATACCTCTCTTCTTTAAAAAAGGCGGTGATCACACCGCCTTTATCATCTATCTTACGCTAATTGAGTATTTCACAATTGTTGAAATCGACTCCTATCATTTCTTCTTTTTCTGCACTTACGCTTACTATAAAGTCGATATTGTAAGTTTCCGAAATGCTCTTGAGCCTTTCTATGAATACGGGAAGATCTCCCAGGGATACATCCGCATGCTTCAATA
>UQNP01000015.1 GCA_900542385.1 uncultured Eubacterium sp. | reverse complement strand
TATGAAATCTTTGTTTTATTATTATTCGTCATCGTTTTCACTTACTGCAGCCCCTAGATTTATTGTAGACTTTTCCAGTTCCATTACCATATTATTTATCTTTGCCAGTTTTTCCGGTGATGTTTTTTCATTTACCGCAAGCTTCGCATTGTACAGTATATCTTCTATCCTTCTGTGTATATCCGAAAGAGTCTCGTTTGTGTTATTTATGGTCTCATCGTCTATATAGTCGCTGAGCATATCCCTTTCTTCAACTATCTCATCCTTTTCAAGAACGAATTCACTGTTTCCTCTCACCACCACAGGCTCATATCCGAATTTATTTTTGATCGTTTCTGCAAAGGCCTCTTTTGCATCCTGTTCTCCATGCACTAAAAATATATGTTTAGGTTTCTTCTGAAAACCTCCTATCCATACCAGCAATCCGTTTTTATCCGCATGTCCCGAAAAACCCTCCAGATTGTGTATATGCGCATTGACTTTTATTTTTTCTCCAAAAAGAGTAACTTCTTTCGCACCGTCGATAAGGTATCTTCCCAAAGTTCCCTCCGCCTGATATCCTACGAAAATTATGCTTGCTTTGCTGTTCCACAGATTATGCTTCAAATGATGCCTTATACGGCCAGCTTCGCACATTCCGCTCGCCGATATTATGACTTTCGGTTTCGTATTCGCGTTAAGCTGTATGGATTCTTCGCTGGTTCTGGTGAATTTAAGATTTTTGAAATCAAGAGGATTGTCTCCTTTGGTTATATATTCTTTCATCTCATCGTCAAATACCTGAGCGTTCCTCTTGAAAACCTCAGTAGCTGTAGTAGCCATAGGACTGTCCACATATACCATTATGTCTTCAAAATCTTTTCTGTATTCACTATCGCTGTCATATACCTTGTTAAGCTCATATATCAATTCCTGTGTCCTTCCGACTGCAAAGGAAGGTATTACGGTCGTCCCTCCTCTTTTAGCTGTATCCCTTATGATATCCATAAGTTTTTTCACATCCATAGAATTTGACGGATGTACACGATCTCCGTACGTCGTCTCCATTATCACGTAATCAGCTTTTTTTATTATGGTAGGATCTCTCAGTATAGGCCTGTTCATGACCCCAAGATCTCCCGAAAACACTATCTTTGAAGTATTTCCGTTCTCTGTCACCCACAGCTCTGTTATCGCTGATCCTAAAATATGACCTGCATCATTGAAAACTATTTTCATCTCTTCATTCAGCTCTATAAGCTGGTCGTATAAAACAGGTCTTACAAACTTCAATGAGTCAACTGCATCATTGTAGGTATAAAGAGGTTCTACAGCAGGCCTCCCTGCTCTTTCATTTTTCCTGTTTTTCCATTCAGCTTCTTTTTCATGGATATATCCGCTGTCTTTAAGCATTACATCCAGAAGATCTGCCGTCGCATCCGTACAGTATATATCGCCTTTAAACCCTCTTTTTACCAGAAGAGGTATCCTTCCGCAATGATCTATATGCGCATGACTCAATATCATACAGTCTATCTCTGTCGGATCAAACGGGAATTCCTCATAATTAAGCGCTTCCTGCGCTTTTCCTCCCTGAAACTGTCCGCAATCAAGCAATACTTTATGGTTTTCTGTGATTATAAGATGGCAAGAACCTGTAACTCCGCTCGTCGCTCCGCAAAACTGTATTTTCATATGTTTCCTCCTTATTGCGACAATACCGTTCCTGATTTTATTATACCTGTCTACGAGGCTCTTTTCCATTGATTTTGCTCCCTTTGCATCAAAATCTTATTTAATATGCTCGATTTTTTCAAAAACAGCAAAAGACTGCCGAAAATCGGCAGTCTTTTTATGAAGTAAGCCTAAGTGTAGTTTTGACCTATTCATACTTATGTTTCATTGCGATATCTACGTGAGGTCTTCCTTCCTTCCACTTTATCTCTCCCGGAGTTATGCAGCCCTGTACAGGACATACATTGAGGCAGAGATGACATCCAACGCAGTTATCGTTGAGTTCAGGTCTTCTCTTCTCTTCATTCCAGTCGATCGCCTGATGAGCAGCATCGAAGCAGGATACATAGCATCTTCCGCAGCCTATGCACTTATCTTCATCGAAGTTAGGCAGAAGTTTAAAGTCTCTGTTGAGTTCTTCTGCAGGTATGATGTTAGGAAGAGCAATGCCTATGAAATCTTCAAGACTGTTGTATCCTCTTTCATCCATGAAGTGCATGAGACCTGAAGCCATGTCTTCAACGATTCTGTAACCATACTGCATGATAGCAGTAGTTACCTGAACGTTTCTGCATCCCAGAGCAAGGAATTCAGCAGCATCTCTCCACGTTTCTATACCGCCGATACCGGACATTTCGAATCCATGTCCGAAATCGTATTTGCCGCCCTTTACCATTTCCTGCAGCTGAGCATCCTGAAGGACCTGAGCACAGAATCTGAGTGCGATAGGCTTTACTGCAGCTCCGGAATATCCCGATATTGAGGATTTACCGTTTACTACAGGCATAGCCGTCATATTTTCAAAATCTATATTAGTAATAGATTTTATCGTATTTATAGCCGATACAGCAGCTGCGCCACCCTTTATAGCTGCTCTTGCATGTTCTTCCATGCTCTTGCAGTTAGGTGTCATCTTTGCTATGAACGGAATATCAGTAGTTTCTGCAACAGCTCTTGAATACTTTTCAACCAGCTCATTGTTAGTACCTACGTCAGATCCCATTTCATGAGATGTCATCTGAGGACATGAGAAGTTACCTTCGATAAGAGGTACTCCGCATTCGTCGCACATTTTAGCAAGCTGTCTCCATTCTTCTTCAGTAGAGCCCATGATCGATGCTACCATAACATGGTCAGGATAATCTCTCATAAGCTTATACATGTTTTCAAAGTTAACTTCAGTCGGTTTGTCGGAAATCTGTTCCATGTTCTTAAATCCAACCCAAGGGAGTCCCTCCTTGTTCGTCTGGTCGAATCTAGGTGAACATTCGTCTGCTACAAATATACCTATAGTTTTGTAGAAAACGCCGCCCCATCCTGTTTCAAAACATTTAGCAACCATTTCGTAATTGCTTCCAACAGGGGATGATGAAAGGAAGAACGGATTCTGACACTTAACACCTAAATAATCTATTGATAAATCTTTCTTAACTGCCATTCTATTTCACTCCTTTCTTTTCCAGGTATGCAATCATCGATGCCGCAGCTTCCTTACCGGCTGCTACAGCTTCTACAACTGTTTTTCCGCCGTTTACGATATCTCCGGCAGCGAAAACGTTTTCTACATTTGTAGTACCGTCTTCAGCAGCATCGATAGTTCCCTTTGCTGTCAGGTTTACATCTGCTAAAGCGTTCATATCTTCAGCATTCTGACCTGTTGCGAATACGATAGTATCTGCACTGAGAGTAAGTTTTGCAGCTTCATCTCTGAATCCTGCGAACTCTACAGCTTCAACTTTGCCATTGCCCTTAACAGCTGCAGGAGCCATTCCTGTAGTGATTCCTATTCCGAGTGAAAGTGCATAATGGAATTCAGACATATTGCCCGGAGCTTCTTCCAAAGTTCTTCTGTAAACGATCTTAACATCTTCAGCACCTAACAGTTTCGCTGTTACAGCGCAGTCAACAGTTACATCGCCGCCGCCTACTACGAGTACTTTCTTGCCAGGGGCGAACTTTTCACCGTTTGTTCTTGCTTCCTTAAGGAAATCAACTGCTGCATAAACTCCGTCAAGGTCTATGCCTTCGATCTGAGGAAGATTAGCTTTCCAAAGTCCTGCTCCAATAAATACTGCGTCATAATCTTTAAGATCATCAGCAGTTGCTTTTGTGTTGAATTTGAATTCAACGCCGAGACCTTCTACCTGTGCGATATCATGATCTACTACAGCCTGAGGAAGTCTGCTTGGAACGATTCCATATGTAAGCACGCCGCCTGCCTTAGCTTCTTTTTCGATCACAGTTACTTTGTAACCAGCCTTTGCAAGCTCTGCAGCGCATGCCAGCGAAGCCGGACCTGCTCCCACGCAAGCTACATTTCCAACCTTCTTTTCAGGCGCATTCAAAGTCTTCATTCCGAAAACTTCTTCCTGCTCGATGGCATATCTCTGGAGCTTACCGATTTCGATAGGCTTGTCGATACCACATCTGCTGCAGGCTTCTTCGCAAAGTCTGTCGTAAGGACATACTCTTGCGCATGTTCCGCCTAAAACGTTGTTTTCTCTGATAGTTTCGGCCGCGCCTTTAACATTTCTGAACCTTATTGATCTTATAAATTTAGCAGGGTCAGTTCCTGCAGGGCAGCCTTTGCTGCATGGTGCATCATAGCACAGCAGACATCTTGCCGCTTCTTCCATAGCTGTTCTGTGGGTAAAACCTGCTACGGCTTCAGCAGTGTAATTTGCTTTTACTACTTTACTCAATTTTACTCCTCCTTACGGCATCTCGCCTATGGTTTGTTATAAAAAAGCTGCATTCCCCCAAAGGCTCATATTAAGTCTGTTGAAATGCAGCTAAACCAATCAATTAAACCGTCTTGATGGTTTTAAAACACATGCCTAACCTTCAAATTTTTCGTCAGCTTTGAGCATAGCGTTCAGAAGTACTGTAGCTCCTGATGTGCAGTGTTCAGGTTTTGCATATTCAGGCTCACAATGGGACAATCCGTCTTTTGTCTGTACGAATATCATAGTCGAAGGAATCATGTATGAAATGAACTGCGAGTCATGTCCTGCTCCGGAATGTATAGGCATATTGCTTACGCCTGCTTCGTCAGCAGCTTCCTGTACATAACTTACCAGATCCTTGTTCCAGTATACAGTATCTCTCTTCCAGTTTTCCTGGATCTCGCAGTCGCATCCAGCCCACTTCATTGTAGCTATCTTCTTAACTATATCCATTACCTGTTCAAGAACCTTAGGATCTTCATGTCTTACATCCAGTGAGAATTCTACTTCATCAGGTATTACTGTATGTACACATGGGTGACAGTAAATCTCACCTGTAGTGTATACCAGTTCAGGTCTTCCCAGCTTATCAACTTCGTCATGCAGATAGATAAGAGCCTGTGATGCTGCATAAAGTGCGTCGTGTCTCTTGTTCATAGGGAAAGTACCTGCGTGTGCAGCGAATCCCTTGAATCTGAGTGTATAGTTGAACATTCCAAGTACGCAGTCAACTACACCGATATCTTTTCCGTTGTCTTCGAGGATAGGACCCTGCTCTATATGTGCTTCGAAGTTGCACAGGCAAGTTTCAGGGCTCATTCTGTTAGCTTTATCGCCTTTGTATCCTGATTTTTCAAGAGCTTCTCCGAAAGTCTTTTCGCTGCCTTCATGCTCTTCCATAGCAGGAGTAGCCATCATGTTTTCATATTTGAAGTTCTTTGCGATTTCAGGAGGCAGATAATCATTACACAGTATTCCCGATACCATCATTGCAGGCGGATAAAGTGATCCTTCTTCGTTTGTCATTATGTAAGCAGTCATAGGATGTTTGTGAGGTATCTTCTGTTCAGCTATAGTTTCGAGAACTTCCATAGCACTCATTACACCGAGGATACCATCGTAGTTTCCACCGTTCTTTACTGAGTCGCAGTGCGATCCGGCTATTATTCTCTTTGCATTAGGATCTGATCCCGGAAGAGTAGCATATATATTTGCCAGGTCATCGACTTCTATCTCTGCACCTATAGCCTTCATTCTCTTGATAAACTCTTCTCTTGCCTGTTTAGCTTCAGGAGAGAGCGAATATCTTGTTATTCCACCGTGTCCGGCATCTCCATACTGCGAGAAAGTTTTGATCTTGTCTTTCATTCTTTCCAAACTACACTTATACATAACATTCATCCTCCTTTGTTTTGTAAAACATTCTCGTACTGGTGTGTAACCAGTTACATAACATTATAATAACATATTTTCAGAATATTTCAAGTCATTTTTACAACTTAATGCAAAAATGTATTCGATATATGCTTTTCATTCAAATATGAATATGCCCAAACCCCTATTTTTCAACATTTTGCAACAATTACCATGCAAGTTTTAGTTTTTTGATCGGACACATAAAAGTACATAACCCACATCCTGTACATTTAGTCTCATCGACGTTTATTATAGTTCCATTCCTTGAAATGGCGCCATACAGACAGGAAACTATACATTTATCACATTCTTCCGTACACGGTACTCCCTGTACCGTGCTTACCGCCGGCTCTATCTTCATCTCATCAAATGACTTTAAATTCTCCAATGCTTTATTCTTGACTTTATCTATCGAGGAAAGGCCATGGGTATAAAGCCAGTTTTCCATCTGAGCAAGTATTTCGCCTATGATCCCTCTGCCTTCCGTCATAACAGCAGTACCTACCTGCACCACAGAAGCTCCCATCATCATATACTCTATAGCGCCTTTTGCATCCCTTATCCCGCCTATACCGCAAATAGGTATATCTACAGTCTGCGCTATAGTTGCTACCGATGCCAGACCCAGAGGTTTTATATACTGCCCTGAAATACCTCCATATGTAGAGAGCACCGGCTGCGCCTTTTCTATATCAACTCCCAGAATTCCTCTAACAGTATTTATCGCGCTTACTCCCGATCCTCCTGCCGCTTTTACCGCCTTTGCCACTTTCGATATATTCGTAGTATTCTGCGACAGTTTCACGATAACCGGTATTTTGACATTGGAAACAACTTCCTTAGTCATATCATATACGACATCTGCATGAGAAGCCATTATCTCAAGAGATTCCCACATAGGATTCGACACGGAAATTTCTATGGCATCAGCTCCGAATTTTTCCATCTTGCTTGCAAGATAGGCGATCTCTGACGGCGTATGCGCTGAAACGCTTGCAATAACTACGCCTCCGTTGCTTTTAGCTATGCTCATTTCCCGTTCCCAGCCTTCTATCTGTATATCGCTGTACAGTCTTATGTTCTGTACACCGTTTTCATCACAGGCAATTCTCGGTCTCACGTCGAGCACCGTATCACTCACTATGCTTTCAGTCACTACCGCTCCCGCCCCGGAAGCAATCGACTGCTTTAAAGATTCTCCATCTCTGTTCCAAGGTCCCGCTGCCACTATCACGGGGTTTTTAAGCTCCAATCCTAAAAAATTCGTATTCAGCATCAAAACATTTCTCCAATTCGTTCTTTATGTATACATGATTTTCTTATTCTCAATTTAGTCTGCAATGTGATCTGTCTCGGATTTTCGTAAGATTTATCTTCATCTTCTATCAAATCAAACAGCAGCCTTGCTCCGTATATTCCCATTTTATGAAACGGAAGCTCCACCGTAGTCAGTTTAGGCTCTACCAGATTAGACATCCTTGAATTCCCAAAGCCTGCCACGGCTATATCCTCAGGTATTCTAAGTCCCATATCTTTCACAGCATCCATTGCCCCGTATGCAATTTCATCGCTGGTCGCAAATATGACTCTCGGCGCGTCTGATCCCAGCATTTTTTTAACGCCGAGATATCCGCCCTCTATAGTATTTTCAACTTGTTTGACGTAATTTTCGTTTATCTTGATCTTATTCTCTGCAAGAACGCTTTTATATCCTTCCAGCATATCCAGCGATTCCTGCTCAGGATCATTTCCATAAAGTATCCCTATGGATCTGTACCCATCCTCCACAAGCTGTTTGAGCATACTCTCTGCTCCAAGCCTGCAGTTTACCTTAACAGAATTGAATCCGCTGACATCCTTATTCTCTCCGACCAGTACTATTGGAACTCCTCGCTCTTCTATACTCTTAAGATTTTCCTCCTCAAGGGAAGAAAAAAGAAATATTATACCATCCACCCGTCTTGTCAGAAGCTGTTCCACATACTCAGATTCCATCTTATCGTTTTTTTCTACGTTGCACATGAATACTGTATAGCCTTTTTGTATCGCTACATCTTCCACTCCTTTGGCTATTTCCATATAAATAAGATTAAGTATATGAGGTATTATCAGACCAATGGTCTTCGTCCTGTTGAAATTCAGTCCCTGCGCAAACCAGTTGGGCTTATACTCCGTTTTTTCTATTATTTCCTGTATTTTCTCTCTTGTCTTCGGAGCGACGTTCTCAGGATGGTTGAGGACTCTTGAAACCGTGGCTACCGAAACACCTGCCGCCTTAGCGATCTGTTTTATATTCATAACCGCCCTTCTTTCCGTTTCTCATATTGCAATTATCTCATTATTTTGACAATTTTTCAATATAATCGCATTACATTATTTTGAAATGTTGTCCGAAGCGGCTTTTTCTATTCTTATCTCAGCGGCTCTGGCATGTCCAGCGAGTCCCTCACCTTCAGCAAGATTTGAAACAAGCGGCGCTATTTTTTTCATTCCGTCTGTTGTCATCTCCTGATATGTACATATCTTCGTAAAAGTTCCTACCCATACTCCTCCTGTATATCTGGCAGCCCCGAGAGTAGGAAGCGTATGATTCGTCCCGGAAGCATAATCTCCAAATACTTCCGCCGTATTTCCTCCTATAAAAAGCGAGCCGTAATTTCTAAGAGATGATATGACCTTTTCCTTGAACTCTTCTTCAACGTTCACCTCCAGATGTTCAGGCGCATAGTCGTTTGAATACTCAACAGCTTCTTCGAGACTTTCTGCTATTATAACTTCACCGAAATCTTTCCACGAAATCTCCGCTATATCTCTGGTCTTAAGTGTTTCCAGCTGCTTCTCCACCGATTCGCATACAGCCTTTCCGAATTTTCTGTCCGTCGTTACAAGTATTCCTTTAGCTTCTCTGTCATGCTCCGACTGCGCAAGAAGATCCGCCGCTACAACATCTGCATCTGCACTGCCGTCTGCTATCACAAGCACTTCGCTTGGTCCTGCAACGAAATCTATGCCTACTTTTCCGTAGCACTGCCTCTTTGCTTCAGTGACAAAGCTGTTCCCGGGACCTACTATCATGCTCACGGGAGCTATCTGATCTGTACCGTATGAAAACGCTGCTACGGCCTGAGCACCTCCTATGACGTATATCTCGTCTATACCTGCTATATCCATAGCTACCAGAGTCTTTGGATGTATATGACCGCTGCCTTTAACAGCAGGGGAGCATGCGGCCACTCTTTTAACGCCTGCTGTTTTTGCAGGTATCCCAAGCATCATTGCCGTGGAGTACAGCGGATATCCTCCTCCCGGTACATAGCAGCAGCAGGAATCTACAGGTATTGCCCTGTGTCCCAGATATATTCCTTCCGCTGGAGAAAATCCCTGCAGTTCTCCTATTGTCTTTTTCTGTGCTTCTGCAAAAGCTCTGATGTTTTCAGCTGCCCTTTTCATATCTTCTATATCGCTTTCCGATACGAGCCTGTAAGCATCTTCTATTTCTTTCGCAGCTATTTTTATTTTCCTTCGCTCACAACCATCAAATTTCTTATTGTATTCTATAAGTGCTTCATCTCCGCGCTCAACGACATTTTCTATTATCTTGCTGACGGATTCCCGGAGCACTTCTCTTCCGGCTTCTTCTCGTTTCCTGCTTGCTTTCAATATCTCCATAGTTTATTTCCTTTCTCCGATTTGCTGCTTTATCATAATAAATATATTATCATGTGCGTCCAATGTCAATGTCACCTGTTTTATTTTCTTTTTAAAGAAAATACTATTCCCGCAGCGCATATGATCGTAAATATTATGAAGGATGTGCTTATAACCTTTATAAGGGACTCTGATGAAGCCTGCGACAGAGAAACCCCATCCATATATACATTTACCGTTATCGTCACTATGACCATACTGATAGTATGCCCTATCGATCTCATCGTAGCCAGTATGGATGACGCTGACCCATAGTTTTTTTCTTCAACGAAGGACATCACCGCATTGGTATTAGGCGATGAGAACAGTGCAAATCCCATACCTGTTACAACAAGCGCTATAATTATAACCAGCACAGAGGTGTCCTCTCCTACGAAGATAAATATGAATGTTCCTGCTGCACACAGTCCCATGCCAGCAGACGCAAGCTTAAAAGGAGATACCTTGTCCGACACAGCGCCCATCAGAGGAGAAAAAGCCGCCATGACCAAAGGCTGCGCTGCCATTATAAATCCCGCCGTCTGAGAAGAATAGCCTGCTGTCTCCTGAATATATATGGATATGAGATAACTGACCGCAAACGTAGCTCCATAGTTCATAAGAGCAGCCAGGTTCGAAAAAGCATACCCTCGGTTATCTCTGAAAAGTCTTACGTCTACCACAGGCTCGTCCACGATAAATTCATGCCGTATAAAAATAATACCAAGCATCATACCTGCCCC
Source organism: uncultured Eubacterium sp. (assembly GCA_900542385.1). Classification (GTDB taxonomy): domain Bacteria; phylum Bacillota; class Clostridia; order Peptostreptococcales; family Anaerovoracaceae; genus Lentihominibacter; species Lentihominibacter excrementavium. Next base: position 12,506 of record UQNP01000015.1, on the reverse strand, counting down.
TGCGATCGCTTTTCCGGCGGTGCTCGACGCCGCTTCAGAAAGCCCGTACATCAGCATTACGATAAAGCCGATGTACAGTACATTTCCTTTCATATCAAAATTCTTCTTCCTGAGAAGACTTTTCCCTGTTTCAGATTTTTCATCCGGAAGCTTTTTCCACGCAATAAAGAAAGAGATCACGGCCAGAATACCGGTAAGTATAAAAATTGATCTCCAGCCGAAATTCTGATTCAGTATACCTCCAATTACAGGGCCTGATGATAACCCTGCATACGTTGAAGCCAGAGAATAACCTATGACCCTGCCTCTGTTTTCCTCAGGAAACGAACTTATGAGGACCGCTGTATTCGTACTGAAAATCATCGCAGCGCCAATGCCCTGTATCATCCTCACTGCCGTTATCATAAACGCTGAAACCGAAAAAAATGCCGCCGCACAACAGACTGAAAATACTGCAATACCTGTGATCAATATCTTTCTTCTTTCCGTCATATCCGCCATCCGCCCAAAAGGCACGGAAAACGCGGCTACTGACAGCGTATATCCCGTTATAAGCCATCCTACCGCTTCGGCGCTCACATTGAATTCAGCTCCTATATCAGGGATGGAAAGATTAAGTGCACTGCCGGTGAATGTGGTTATAAACGCCGTTATGACTGCTACCGCCAATACTGGTCTGTGTATATCTTTACTCATACGCTTATTATATACCGAATCTTAATTTAATACTAATATATCGCTTTACATATTCTTATATCACTATACAAATGAAATATTCTTTTCCGTCATCGCTTATCTTCTGAAGAGATCTCTGCACTTTCACTCTTATATTTTCCGGCACTCCTGCTATTTTATTTTCCATCTGCTCCGCTACCATCTCATACAATGACTTCCCGAATATATTAGTATCCCATATGCCATTAGGTGAATTTTCCAGCTCATCCTTAAAGCTTTCAACAAGATCTTCCGATTGTTTTTCACTGCCGACAACAGGAGAAACTTCCGTAGTTATATCAGTCCTTATTATGTGCAGAGTCGGAGCTTTAGCTGTTATCCTGACTCCGTATTTGTCTCCCTGTTTAAACACTTCCGGCTCTTGCAGCTCCATTTCGTCGAGCCTCGGCTCGACTATTCCGTATCCCGTCATATTCACCTGCTGCATAGCGCTTTTCAGCTTATCATACTCTTTTTTAGCTTCTGAAAATTCTTTGAGCAGATCAAAAAACTGACGGTCATCTCTCACTTCTTCTTCCATAAGCTCGGTTATGACTCTGTAGTACAGCTCACTGCATATGCTGAGCTTTATATTGGTCTGCCCCGTTCCCATATCTGAATTTTCGATATCGGCACTTTCCACTATCTCCCCGTCCGCCAGAAAACTGATCTGTCTTTTCAGCTCTTCTACTGTATCAAAAGTCTGAGCCCAGCATCTTATATTTTCAATAAGTTCGGATTTTAACCAGTGAGCACTATCGAGACTTTCTATATATCCCGGTATTTCAAAAGATATTTCTTTTACAGGAAATCTTCCAAGTATCTTTCCCATAAGGGAACTTATCTCACTGTTTGAAGCTTTCATACAGTCCATACTTACTACTGGCACTCCGTAGTTTTCTTCAAGTTCATGTGCCAGTTTAAGTGTTTTTTCGTTTTTAGGCTCTACTGAATTCAAAATCACGGCAAAAGGTTTTCTCAATTCAGACAGCTGCTCTATCACACGCCGTTCCGCTTCCTCATAGCTGCTCCTGCTCACAGTTCCTATGCTTCCGTCTGATGTAACGACTATGCCTATGGTCGAATGATCTTTTATAACTTTCTCCGTTCCTTTCTCTGCTGCCTCGCTGAAAGGCATCCTGTCATCAGCCCACGGAGTATTTACCATTCTTTCCCGACCGTCTTCCATAAACCCTGCCGCTTCGGGAACGATGTAGCCAACGCAGTCTACAAGTCTTACCTTAAGATTCAGACCATCTTCGATATCAAGCTGCACAGCATCTGCAGGAATGAACTTCGGCTCTGTAGTCGTTATGGTCTTTCCCGTCCCGCTCTGCGGCATCTCATCAAGTATCCTCTCTTTTTCATATACGTCTTTCACATTGGGGATTACCATCAAATCCATGAATCGCTTTATAAATGTGGACTTACCGGCTCTGACAGGGCCTACGACTCCGATATATACATCTCCGCCCGTCCTCTTTCCTATATCTTCATAAATGTTCATATTATCCAAAATAAAAACCTCCCCGTGCACTGTACTGTGAATCAATACAGTATACTGAGGAGGTATCGATTTTATGCTTAAATACTTTTATTCTTTTATCTTTCCCCTGAGACTGAATGTCTTTCCCTGAGTTATCTCCACGTCAACGATCTGGCCCGTAAGCTCTTCGCTTCCTGCAAAATCCACGAGTTTGAAGCCTTCCGTCCTTCCCGTCAGCATACCGGAATCTTTTTTGCTTATCCCGTCCACCAGAACTTTCTCTATCCTGCCTTTATACGCTTCATTTTTTCTCATGCTTTCCGCATTGACCGCTTCCACAAGTCTGTCGAATCTCTCGTGTTTTACATCATCAGGCACCTGATCTTCATACTCTGCCGCAGGAGTTCCTTTTCTCATAGAATACATGAAGGTGAATGCCGAATCATACTTCACTTCTTTCACAAGGCTTATAGTATCTTCAAAATCTTCTTCCGTTTCTCCCGGAAATCCTACGATTATATCTGTACTCATAGTTATTTCCGGCACCGCTGCACGCAGCTTACCCACAATATTCATGTACTTTTCTCTGTCGTACTTCCTGTTCATGCGTCTGAGTACTCTGCTGCTTCCTGACTGTACGGGAAGATGTATGTAATTGCATAGTTTTTCACATTCAGCATATGCCTTAATAAGTTTGTCTGACAGATCTTTTGGATGTGATGTCATGAATCTTATACGCTCTATACCTTCTATGTCGTTTATCCTGTATATCAGTTCTGCAAAATCGCACTCTTTTCCGGATTCATCCATTCCTCTGTATGAATTCACATTCTGACCCAGCAGCGTCACTTCTTTCACACCATCTTTTGAAAGTTTTCTTATTTCCGAAACGATATTTTCAGGGTCTCTGCTCTTTTCCCTTCCTCTCGTATACGGCACGATACAGTACGTACAGAAATTATTGCATCCGTACATTATATTTACGAAAGACTTATGCCTGAACAGTCTCTTTGCAGGCAGCTCTTCGATTATCGTATCGCTGTCTTCAAAAGTCTCGATGACACTGTGCTTTTCCATATAAATGGTTTCCAGAAGCTGCGGAAAGCGATGTATATTGTGAGTTCCAAAGACAATATCAACCCATGGATACTTCTTCTTTATCTCATCGACTATATGCGGCTGCTGCATCATACATCCGCACACACATGTCACATAATCCGGATTTTTTTCTTTTATCTTCTTTAGCTGTCCAAGCGTGCCGAAAAATCTTTTGTCTGCGTGCTCACGTATACTGCATGTGTTGATCACAGTTATATCCGCATCCTCTTTATTTTCGACTTCTACACATCCTTCTTCGCTCAGCATGCCTGATATAGTCTCTGAGTCATGCTCATTCATCTGGCATCCGAACGTTATGATATTGTATTTTCTGCCTTCAAGAAAACTCATATTTCGTCTATCCCTGTTCATGTTTTTTCTCTCTGCCCATGAGTATCTCCACAGCGTCGGCTGCTGTGATCTCACCTCTTATAGCTCTGTATATTGCTTCTGTAATAGGCATTTCCACATTCTCCCGTTTTGCAAGCTCATAGGCTGCTTCCGCTGTGAACATGCCTTCAACTACCATGCCTACTTTTTCTGTTGCCTCATCAGGAGCCATTCCCTCTCCGATCATTATACCGCATCTTCTGTTACGCGAATGCATGCTCGTACACGTAACGATGAGATCGCCGGTGCCGGTAAGTCCTGCAAAAGTTTCAGGTTTTGCGCCGAGCTTCACTCCAAGCCTTGTTATTTCAGCAAGTCCTCTGGTCATAAGCGCTGCCTTTGCATTGTCGCCGAATCCCATTCCATCTGATATTCCGGCTCCCAGAGCTATTATATTTTTAAGGGCTCCTCCAAGCTCCACTCCCGTAACGTCTTCCGTCGTATACACCCTGAATCTGTCCGTCATGAAAGCATCCTGTATTGTCTCTGCAGTTTTTATATTTACCGATGCAGCTGCCACCGTGGTCGGCAGCCTTCTTCCCACTTCCTCTGCATGAGACGGGCCTGACAAAACCGCGTATCTGTCCATATCGAGGAATTCCTCAGCTATCTCAGACATTCTCTTAAGGCTTCCGCGCTCTATACCTTTGGCAACGTTTACCGTTACAGCCCCGTCCTTTATAAATTCCTTTGCAGATGATACTGCTTCTCTGAAATGCTGGGCAGGCGCTGAAAAAAGCACGAGATCAGCATCTTTCAGAGCTTCCCGCTGACTTCCTTCGATCTTAAGATTTTCCGGAAGCGGTACTCCCGGCAGATAATCTTTGTTCTCTCTGTATTCCTCCATGGATCTAAGATGATTCTCATCTATGTCCCATATACTTACATCGATCCCCTTGCCTGCAAGAACCGTCGCCAGAGCGGTCCCCCAGCTTCCTGCACCTATTATACCGGCTTTTTTCATTTCGCATCCTCCCTGTCTTTGCCAGATTTATCGAATATACTCATAACAGGCTCCTCGCCTCTGACAAGTCTAACTATATTGGCTCTGTGCTTTATTATTACTATCAGAGCTAAAATCGTCCCAAATACAACAAAATCCCTTTCCATAAAAAATGATATAAAAGGAAAGCTTGCAGCGCCTAAAATAGAGCCGACAGACATTCTCTTCGTTATAAGCACAAATATCACGACAACAGCCAGAACGCTTAAAGCCATCAAAGGATTCAGGCCCAGCAGCGCTCCAAACGCCGTGGCTACTCCTTTTCCTCCTTTAAACCCGAAAATCACCGGCCATACATGTCCGCAGAAAACAGCTATTACACATACCATGGCCCCCATATCGTCGGCAATGATGCTTCCCATTACGACTGCAGCAGTGCCTTTAAGCACATCGATAACAAGCGTTATCAATCCTGCTTTTTTGCCCATTACGCGCAGAGCATTGGTGGTTCCGGCATTTCCGCTTCCTTCTTTTCTTATATCTATGCCTTTCATTTTCGCCATGATTATGGATGGCGATATATTGCCTATAAGATAGGCTGCTATCGCTGCCGCTATCAGCGGACCGAATCCCGCACCTCCGGTATTGTCGTATATGTACGAGGACATTTCCGTAAAGCTATTCATCTTCCTTTTCTCCTTTTTCTCTGAACACGAATTTAAGTGATGTGCCCTCGAATCCAAACCCCTCTCTTATTTTGTTTTCCAGGTATCTTGCATAGGAAAAATGCATAAGAGGTCTCGAATTTACTTTGAACGAAAACAAAGGCGGTTTTACGCCCACCTGTGTAACGTAGTATATCTTAAGACGTTTTCCCTTGTCTGAAGGCGGCTGTCTCATCATCACCGCATCTGTCACGAGACTGTTGAGCTGTCCCGTAGGAACCCTCATCGCCCTGTTCTCCGCAACGTATTTTGCCATTTCTATCACACTTTGAGCTCTCTGTCCCGTAAGCGCAGATATGAATACCGACGGTGCATACGACATAAATGTCAGTTCCTTTTTTATGTCTTTTCTGAAATCGTTCATCGTATTCGTATCTTTATCTATAAGATCCCATTTGTTTACGACGATCACGATGCCCTTTCCCGCTTCATGCGCAATACCGGCAATCTTTTTATCCTGTTCCGTAATTCCTTCGCAGGCATCTATAACGAGCAGACATACGTCACAGCGTTCTATAGCCGCCACCGCCCTTATCACACTGAATTTTTCTATATCCTCATTTACTTTGCTCTTTCTCCTGATACCTGCCGTATCTATAAGCAGATATTTTTCGCCGTTCCATTCAAAAGGCGTATCTATGGAATCCCGCGTAGTGCCTGCTATCGGGGAAACTATCACTCGATCCTCGCCAAGAAGCCTGTTTATGAGCGATGACTTTCCAACGTTCGGTTTTCCGATTACAGCTATATTTATAGTGTCCTCATCCTCCGTACCTGCTCCCTCAGGAAAGCTTTCGACTATTTCATCGAGAAGATCTCCCAGATTCAGCATATTGGCCGCAGATATAGGTATTGGCTCTCCTATTCCCAGTTCATAAAAATCGTAAAAATCATCGGGAAGTTTGCTCTTGTCCACTTTATTGACCGCAAGTATGACTTTTTTACCCGTTTTCATCAGCATAGATGCAACTTCTCTGTCCGATGCCGTGACGCCTTCCTTACCGTCGGTCATAAACAATATGACATCTGCCATATCCATGGCCACTTCCGCCTGATGCCTCATCTGTGACAGGATTATATCCTTGCTGTCCGGTTCTATACCTCCTGTATCAATAAGGGCAAAATGTACGCCTGACCATTCGGCTTCCGCATATATCCTGTCACGGGTCACTCCCGGCGTATCTTCAACTATGGCTACTCTTCTGCCTACGATTTTATTGAAAAATGTTGATTTTCCTACATTAGGCCGTCCCACTACGGCTACCAGCGGTTTACTCATTGAATATTCCTTTCGCAAATTCCATAGGATCGAATTCTTTCAGATCATCTATACCTTCTCCTACACCGATGAACTTTACAGGCATATCAAATTCATCAGCGACAGTCACTACGATACCACCCTTTGCAGTCCCGTCAAGCTTTGTCAAAATGATACCCGTTATATCAGCTGCTTCTCCAAACTCTTTCACCTGTGATATGGCATTTTTCCCTGTAGTCGCATCCAGTACCAGCAGATTTTCTCTTGCCGCTTCAGGGTATTCACGCCCTATGATCTTATTCATCTTATTGAGTTCATCCATAAGGTTCTTTTTATTCTGGAGCCTGCCTGCCGTATCGCATATAAGCACATCTATATTTTTCGCTTTAGCTGATTGTATAGCATCGTATATCACAGCCGACGGATCTGCTCCTTCTTTGTGCTTTATCACATTTACTCCGACTCTCTTTCCCCATATATCAAGCTGCTCTGCCGCTGCCGCTCTGAAAGTGTCAGCAGCTGCAAGCATGACTGTTTTGCCATCTTCTTTCAGCTTATGGGCGATCTTTCCTATAGATGTGGTTTTGCCTCCGCCGTTGATCCCTATCATCAGTATCACAAGAGGGTACTCTTTTTTCAGAGCATGATCCTCATTTTTATTTATCAGGCTGGCTATTATCTTTTCAAGTCTGATTTTTATTACTTCAGGCTTAGTCAGATTATTGTCTCTTACTTCTTCTCTAAGCATATCAACTATCCTTTCAGTAGTATCCATGCCTATATCCGAAGTTATCAATATTTCCTCAAGCTCTTCAAGAAAATCCTCATCTATAGATGTTCTTCCAAGCAGAGCATCGCTTATACGCTGTGACATCCTGCCAAAAAACGATTTTTTTTCTCCAAACATATCAATTCTCCCCGCTGCTCATGCATTTATTTACTTAAATATCAAAACTGTCTCCGAGATCAAGTGAAAGCACTTTGGATACGCCCTTTTCAGGCATCGTCACTCCGTAGATCACATCCGCATGCTCCATAGTAGCCTTCTGATGTGTTACAAGGGCAAACTGTATCCCGGAAAATTTTCTCAGACATTTTATGAACCTGTCTATATTTGCATCATCTAAAGCCGCTTCCACTTCGTCTAATATACAAAACGGCGTAGGTTTTGCCTTGAGCACTGCAAACATCAGAGCTATAGCCGTCAGTGTTTTTTCTCCTCCCGACATAAGGTTGATATTCTGCAGTTTCTTGCCCGGAGGCTGAGCCACTATGTCTATCTCCGCATCGAGAGGATTTTTTTCATCAGACAGTCTCAGTTCGGCATGTCCTCCTCCAAACAGCTCATGAAATTCTTCTTCAAAATTTACAGCTATCCTGTCGAAGCTCTCCTTGAACTTCTTTCTTATGGTGGCATCCATATCGTTTATGATCCTGCTCAGATCATCAGCGGCTTCCTGTATGTCTGCTCTCTGGGATATGAGAAAATCATAACGCTCTTTTACAGTATCGTATTCTTCTATCGCACCTACGTTTACTTCTCCCAGCTCTTTTATTCTGGCTTTTATCTGCCTGTTTTCCTTTACTGCCGACGACATCACGAAATCGCTGTTTTTAAATTCGGCAGCCTGTACATAGGAAACCTCAAAGTCTTCCCAAAGTTTGTTTTTATGAGAATCAAGCTGTGTCTCATTTTTAGCGCATTTTATCTCCAGCTCATACTTCTGAGCCTGCATGCTGTCAAGATCCTGCGATAATTTTTCCTTTTCTGAGGATATGGCTTTGCTTTCTTCCGATGCCAGATTTTTTTCTGATGCAAGTCTTTCTATGGTGCTTTCCAGATTTCTTTTCTTTATGCGTATCTCTTCTATTGCTTCCTCTGAATTCCCACCGTTTTCAAGGATTTCTTTTCTTTCATCTCTTATAGTCAAAAGCTGCTTCTTCTTTTCATCAGCGCTTTGCATATATCCGGATAAAGATGCCTCGCTTAACTTCACCATATCCGCAATATTTTCCATTTGTTTCTTCAGCTTTTCCGACTCTATTCGATTCTTCGTTATATCTTCTCTTAAATCTTCGATTTCCCTGAGCTTCGAATCGTGTTTTTCTGCACTCTTACCGCTGCTGAGCTCTGCTTCTTTTAATTTTTCGAGATCCTCGGATATATGCTCCCGTATTTCATTTATCATCCTCAGGGAATTATTTTTTTCAGATTCTATACTGCCAAGCTCTTTTTCAAGTCTCTGCCCGCTGGATTTGATATCGCTGAGCATGGACTCTATCATCTTCATCTCGTGTTCTTTTTCAAACACGAGATTTTCAAATCTGCGAACTCTTTCTTCAGTTTCCGATAAAGACGCAGTAAGCTCTTTTATTTCATCCCTTATCGACCTTATCTGATCTTCGGTATTTTCACAGGCTTTTCTCTTTTCAGCTATCTGTTCGTCCAGAGATGTTATTTCTGCCTTTCTCCCCAGTATGTTTGCCGTTTTGTTTCTGTACCGGCCTCCTGTCATAGCTCCGGCAGAATTTACGACTTCTCCGTCCTTAGTAACGTACCTGAACTCTCTGCTTTTCTTGGACATACGGATCGCGCTGTCCATATCTTCAACTATCGTTACTCTGCCAAGAAGATAATTAACTATTCCTTCATACTTTGGATCAAAATCAACACACTCCGCTCCAAAGCCCACGAATCCTTTTTCTGATTTTAATTTACCATCGTAATGAGCTCTTCCTTTAACCGAACTGACAGGAAGAAAAGTCATCCTTCCGGCGTTGTTTTCTTTAAGAGCCGTTATCGCTCTTTTAGCGCTGGCGTCATCCTCGCATATAATATTCTGCAAAGCCGCTCCAAGCGCTGTCTCCACGGCTATTTCATATCCCTGGGGCACTTTTATCAGATCTGCTACTACTCCATGTATCCCTTTAAGGTTAGATTTCATCACAAATTTGACGGCACCGTTGTAACCGTCATAATTGTTTTCCATCTCCTCTATAGTCTTTTTTCTGGAAGTAAGGCGGCCTTCATGCAGCTTCAGAGCCTCCGTCTCCTTTACTTTTATCTGCTCTTCTGATTTCAGGTCTTCCAGTCTGCTTTTTCCTTCAGCCAGTTTTTCTCTGTCATCTTCAATGCTACGCTTTATGCCGTCTCTTTCCGTCTTGACCCTGTTTAATCTGTCTATATTCTCTCTGTTGCTGTCTTCTCCTGTATTTCTTTCTGAAATAAGGCTCTCTTTTCTCTTTTCAAGGGTTTCCGACAGCATCTCCAGACTTTTTATCTCTGCTCTGCCTGAACTTATCCTTCCCGATATCTCAAATATATCGTTTTTCTGTTCATTCAGACTTTCCGATATGACATTTGCTTCATCTGTAATGCTTTTTAAATTCTCTTCCTTTTCCTTTACTGCGCACTCAGCGTCCAATGACTTTCGTTCAGTTTCTTTGAGCTCATTTGCAAGCTGCTCATTCCTACTCGTTTCAGATAAAATATCATCTTCAAGCTCAGATATCTCTTTTCCCAGTCTGCTCTCATTTTCAGCTATAGCTGAAAGTCTCTCTCTGTCTATCTGTTCTTTATTCACAGCTTTATTGAGTTCATCGACAGTCTCCATCAGGATCTTTCTCGCATCTTCCGTATCTCTTTCGATCTCTGCATTTCTGATCTCCTGTTCTTCTGATTTTCTTTCCAGTTCGCTCCTGTTTTTCTTCAGACCGTCTATATTCCTGCTGAGCTCTGTTATATCCTCTTTTATATATCTGTTTTTAGACTCGATATTTTCTATATTCTTAAGCGTTATGTTTATCTCGAGTTCTTTATATCTTTCTTTTAATTTCAGATATTCTTTCGCCTTTATGCTGTCCTCTTTCAGGCTTCCTATCCGGCCTTCTATTTCCCCTATGATATCATTGACTCTGTCCATGTTATCATTTGTCGATGAAAGCTTTCTTTCAGACTCTGCCTTTTTGTTCCTGTACATTACTATACCGGCAGCTTCTTCAAAGATCTCTCGTCTGCTTTCCGTTTTACTGCTGAGAATATCAGAAATTTTTCCCTGACCTATCAGCGAATATCCATCGACGCCTATGCCTGTATCCATTATCAGCTCTCTTATATCCCTCAGTCTGCACTGACTGCCGTTTATATAATACTCGCTTTCTCCCGATTTGAACATTCTCCTGGTTATGGATATTTCCTTATAATCAATCGGCAGACTTCCGTCAGTATTATCTATAACGAGATTCACCTCAGCCATTCCTCTGGATTTTCTGCTGGAAGTACCGGAAAAAATAACTTCTTCCATCTTGCCTCCGCGCAGCATCTTCGGGCTCTGCTCTCCCAGAACCCATCTTATGGCATCACTTATATTGCTTTTGCCGCTTCCATTGGGCCCTACTATACACGTGAGTCCGTCACTGAATTCTATATTTACAGGCTCTGCAAAGGATTTGAACCCATGCATACCGATTTTTTTAAAGTACATTTATATACCTCTCCATCATCTCCTCAGCCGCCTGCTGTTCAGCCTGCTTTTTGCTCTTTCCCCGTCCCTTCGTCTTTGGTTCTCCGTCCACTTCAAGCTGCACTATGAAGGTTTTATCGTGGTCCGGTCCCATCTCTTTTACAAGTGTATATTTTATATCGGTAATCCCTTTGCTCTGCAGTTTTTCCTGAAGAGCCGTCTTATAATCATTTATGACATACTTACCATGTTTTGCATCGTTTATGGCTTCTTCAAAAAGATTCAGCACTACTCTCTTCACTTCCTCAAATCCACCGTCTATATATACTGCTCCTATAACTGCTTCCATTGCGTCCGCAAGGATCGATTCCCTTGTGCGTCCTCCGCTCTTTTCTTCTCCGTTACCCAGTCTCATATATTCGCCGAGTCCAAGCTCTCTTGCTTCCTTTGCCAGGGATTTTTCACAAACTAAGGCTGCTCTTGTACGCGATAGAAATCCTTCTTCTTTATTTGGAAATATCTTGAACAGCTCCTCCCCTATGATAGCGTCAAAGAATGCATCTCCCAAAAATTCCAATCGTTCATTGCTTTTTTCTTCTCTGCTGTGTTCTTTAACGTATGAACTGTGAGTCACGGATGTCAGCAGCAGTTTTTCATCTCTGAATATATAATTTATCTTTGCTTCAAGCTGCTTTATGTCGGTCATTATAAAAATTACTCCTCTTCGTCCTTTTCTATTTCTTCTTCAATATCCAGCATTGCCTGTTTTATTATGTCGACAACGCCCTCTCTGCTGTACGGTATGCTTTTGATCACAGCATTTTTAACTGCATTAGCAGTGGATGAACCATGTATTTTGATCACAGGCCCCTTTACGCCCAATACCGGAGCGCCACCGTATTCTTCATAATCAAATTCTTTTTTGAGGGATTTCAGCTGAGGCTTCAGCATCACTGCAGCCATCTTGCTCTTGAAATTCTGCATAAGCTTGCTCTTTACAAGTTCCAGTATACTTATCGCCACTCCCTCCGTCAGCTTCAGTATCACGTTTCCGACAAATCCGTCGCATACGATAACTTCACATGCTCCCGCCGGCACTTCTCTCGCTTCTACATTACCTATGAAGTTTATAGGTGCTTTTTTCAGTTTTTTATAGGCATCCTTTATTACGCTGGTTCCTTTGCTTTCCTCAACACCGAGATTTACAAGTCCTACCCTTGGGTTTTTTCTGCCCCATACGTACTCCATATATATGCTTCCCATAAGACCGTATTCAAGCAGGTTATACGCCTTTGCTTCAGAACTTGCTCCGGCATCTACAAGCAGTGACGGCTCGCCTCCCATGCATGGATATATGCTTGCCAAAACCGGTCTGTCTATACCTTCTATCCTTCCGAGAATGAGACGCGATCCAACTACCAGCGCTCCC
>UQNP01000014.1 GCA_900542385.1 uncultured Eubacterium sp. | reverse complement strand
TACTGCTCTACAAAAAATGTCAGAATTCGACAAAATATTATTGTAAACCATATGATAGTAGTTTATAATGTTTACATAAAAACAAAAATATTGGAAGGACAATCGAAAGAGAGTATGTATACGGAAGATTTCGTTGATTATCTAAAAAAAGAGAAACATATGTCTGAAAATACGACAGAGGCGTACAACAGAGACGTCACGGAATTCATAGCTTTTGAAGGCGTAAGAGGAATGACGGATATTCTCAATGTTTCGAGCACGGAAATCATAGCGTTCCTGCATCATCTTAAAAATGCCGGGAAATCGGCGGCGACAGTAAACAGAAAGCTGGCATCTATAAGAGCTTTTTTTAATTATCTGATACAGCAGGAAATGATAGCAAACAATCCGGCGGCCAATATAAAATCTCCTAAAATAGAGAGAAAAGAGCTGGAATATCTGGAGATAGAAGAAATCGACAGACTGCTCTCAGTCCCGGATGACAGTATCAAGGGGATAAGAGACAAGGCGATACTTGAAACTCTTTACGCTACGGGAATAAGAGTAAGCGAGCTGATCGAGGCGAATGTAGAGGATATAAATCTGCGCATGGGGTTCATCACATGTGCAGGGGACCAGAGCAGAGCAAGGATAGTCCCGCTGGGAAGACCTGCGAGAGCTGCGATGGAGAAATACATATATGATGCGCGGGACAGCATTCTTAAAGAAGACAATGCAGAAGAAAAAGCTCTTTTTCTCAATTATTACGGGAAGAGGATAACACGCCAGGGTCTTTGGAAGCTTTTAAAGGAATATGGAAAAGAGGCGGGAATAGAGCATAAGCTTACACCTAATGTGATAAGGAATTCATTTGCGGTGCATATGCTGAGAAACGGAGCAGACCTGAAATCGCTTCAGGAATTGATGGGACATGAAGACATATCAGCGACACAGGTATATCTGTCAGCGACTAAAAGCCGTATAAAAGATGTATACGATAAAACTCATCCGAGAGCATGAAACAAAACTCTTGCAATAGAAAGAATGTTAGTATATAATATAAAAGCTTGATTACGGGCGGTCCTCTGGATTCACGGTTTAAAGCCGACGTGACCACGAACGTCTTGGAGGGAAGGAGGAAAAACAATGGATGTATTAAGCTCAGTCGTACAAGAATACATGAAGACTGATGTCCCTGCATTTAACGTTGGAGATACCGTAAAGGTACACGTTAAAATAAAGGAAGGCAACAGAGAAAGAATTCAGATATTCGAAGGATTTGTTCTTAAGAAGCAGAACGGAGGAATCGGTGAGACTTTCACTGTAAGAAGAATAGCTTCAGGAGTAGGCGTTGAAAAGACGTTCCCTGTACACTCACCTCTCGTTGAGAAGATCGAAGTCGTAAGACATGGTAAAGTCAGAAGAGCCAGACTTCATTACATGCGTGAAAGAACAGGTAAATCTGCTAAGATCAAGAGCAGAGACGAATAGGTTTATTAAGAATTTTAAAACCGTCGTTTCGCGGAAAATGCGAAGCGGCGGTTTTTTGCTGTCTATGGTTTCGTATAAATCCAGTGATATGCTGATTTAATTGAATGGACATAATCCATAAAAGATTGTAAAATAAATTATAGAATTTTCTGTTAAAGTTTCATGTTACTGAAAAAGGAGAAGAAAAATGGGACTTATTAAAGCAGCCGTAGGAGCAATAGGCGGAACTTTGGCGGATCAGTGGAAGGATTATTTTTACTGTGATTCCTTAGATGCTGATATTCTTGCTGTGAAAGGACAAAAGAGAGTATCAGGAAGATCATCAAACAGGCGGGGAGAGAGTAATATAATAACTGACGGGTCCGGTATAGCTGTGGCAGACGGCCAATGTATGATGATAGTTGAACAGGGTAAGGTGATAGAGCTTTGTGCGGAACCTGGCGTTTTTACATATGACAGCAAAACATCGCCGTCTGTGTTTACAGGAGATCTGCAGGAAGGTCTTGCCGGTGCAGCGATGGATGCATGGGAGAGATTCTCTTTCGGAGGCGGGACAGGCAGAGACCAGAGGATATATTACTTCAATACAAAAGAAATTGTCGGAAATAAATACGGCACAGTTAATCCGATTCCATTTAAAGTAGTCATCGACAAGGCGATAGGAAAAACTCTGCCTATCGATGTTAAGTGCAACGGAGAATATTCCTACAGAATAATAAATCCCATGTTGTTTTATACGACTTTATGCGGGAATATGTCAGATGTCTATGAACGAAGTGAAATAGACAGTCAGCTGAAAGGTGAAGTACTTAAAGCGCTCCAGGTGGCTTTGGGGAAGATTTCGGCAAAGTACATAGATTACAGTGAGATTCCTCTGTATGCTGATGATATAGCGGAAGCTCTAAATGAGGCGCTGACTCCTAAATGGTCGGCGGGAAGAGGAATAGAGATAGTTTCATTTGGTGTTAATTCGGTTTCTGTTTCAGAAGAAGATAAGGAAAAGATACAGAATATGCAGCAGGCATATATTATGTCAGATCCTGTTATGGCTGCCGGAAATATAGCATCGGCACAGGCGGATGCTATGCGTACTGCTGCCGGAAATGAAAATGGTGCTATGATGGGATTCATGGGAATGGGAATGGCAAGTCAGGCAGGAGGAGTTGATGCGAATGCTGTTTTTGCGCGTACTCAGCAACAGATGGCTCAGAAACCGCAATCTGCACCGATGCAGGATTCGGGAGGCTGGATATGCAGGTGCGGAGCCACTGCGTATGGAAAGTTCTGTCCGGAATGCGGGAGTCCGAAACCTGCTGCGGAAGGATGGACATGTGCATGCGGAACTGTAAATAAAGGAAAGTTTTGTACAGAGTGCGGCGCAAAGAAGCCTGCAGGAGCACCGCTTTACAGATGTGATAAATGCGGATGGGAGCCGGAAGATCCAATGTATCCTCCTAAATTCTGTCCGGAATGTGGAGACGTTTTTGATGATAACGATGTAAAATAAGGAGGAAGACATGTCAGATCAGATGGAATATAAATGCCCTGCATGTGGCGGATCGCTGGCCTTTGATTCGGACAGCCAAAAGCTAAAGTGCCCATATTGCGACAGTACATTTGATTTAAACCAGTTTGAAGCGTCCGCAGAAACTGAAGGACAAAGTGCGGAAGGCTTTGATGATATGAACTGGAATGTTAGAGCGGGAAGCGAATGGGAGGCAGGAGAAGAAGATGGCATGAGCATATTGAGCTGCAATTCATGCGGCGGAGAGATCGTATGTGAAGATACTACCATCGCAGATAGCTGTCCTTACTGCGGAAGTCCTGTAGTATTGAAAGGGAGATTATCAGGTATGCTTAAGCCGGATTATATAATTCCGTTTAAGCTTGATAAAAAAGATGCAAAGGAAGCCTTTAGAAAGCATGTATCGAGTAAAAAGCTGGTTCCGGAAATATTTAAAAATAAAAGACATATTGATGAAATAAAAGGCGTTTATGTACCTTTCTGGCTCTTTGATGCATCGGTTGATGCAGATATCAGTTACAGAGGCGAGAGAACAAGAGTATGGACCGATAGAGAGTATCGTTATGAAGAGCATAATTATTACAGCATTTTCCGATCGGGGAATGTCGTCTTTGATAATGTTCCGGTGGATGGATCGAAAAAGATGCCTGATGACCTTATGGAGTCTCTTGAGCCCTATGATTTTAAAGAAGCGGTGGATTTTAAATCAGCTTATTTGGCAGGATTCATGGCTGACAGATATGATGTAGGTGTGCAGGAGAGCATTGAAAAAGCAAATATGCGTATAAAGATGAGTACTGAAGAAATGTTTCTGAGTACAGTTGATGGATTTGGTAATGTTTTGACTGAAAGATCATATATAAGACTGAACAATGGTATAGCTAAATATGCATTGTACCCGGTGTGGCTGCTCAATACTAAATGGGAAGGAAATATTTATACATTCGCCATGAATGGTCAGACGGGTAAATTTATAGGAGATCTTCCTCTTGATAAGAGGGCATTCTGGCGTAAATTTGGAGTTTTGGCAGGTATATTCAGTGTGGTTGGATGTGTTTTGTCAGTGTTGGTAGATTATCTGCTGATTTAGGAGGTGGCAGAGATGAGAAAAAGATTATTGCTTATATTTATGACTTGTCTGCTGGCTCTGGGAATATCGTCGGCAGCAGTTTTCGCAGAACCTATCGGCGGAATGTACTACAGTGATGAAACAGGTGTGCTTTCTTCGGATGAATGGGATTCAGTGAACGATGAACTGCAGATTATTTCAGAAGACCAGGAATGTGATGTTTTTATTCAGGTGGCAGATGATTTCGGCTCGATGACTCCTACTGAATATGCGGACAATGTCTATGAAGAAAAAGGAGTGGGTTATGGTGTTGATCGAAGCGGTATTGTTTTAGTTGTAAATTATGACAGCGGAGAATGGGCAATCAGTACTGCCGGATATGGGATCACTGCATTTACCGATGCAGGACAGACATATATAATGGATCAGGTGGCTCCAATGCTGAGGGATGATCCGTCCGGGGCTTTTATGAAGTTTGCGGATCTTGCAGAGGATTTTCTTATAAAGGCTAATGCAGGGGTCCCTTATAATGAAGATAATTTATACGAAGATGAAAAAAGTTTTGATATATTGATAGATCTTCTGATCGGAATAGGTTTTGGTGTAGCGGTTGCTTTTATCATCGTTCTGATGCAGAGATCTTCGCTCAAGACTGTTTACAGCAAAGCAGAAGCTGGTGATTATGTGCGTCCGGGAAGTATGAACTTAACGGCCAGTCATGAACGATTCCTCTATAGGGATGTCGACAGGGTAAAGGTAGTAGACGATGATGACAGCAGTACGCATATCAGCTCTTCCGGAAGAGAGCATGGAGGCTCTGACGGAAGATTTTAGATGTTAAGCTAAAGAGCAGAGACGAATAGGTTTATTGAGAATTTTAAAAACCGTCGTTTCGCGGAAAATGCGAAGCGGCGGTTTTTTGCTGTCTATGGTTTTATGTTTATTTTTCAGGGAAAATCAGATTTACGGAAAAACGACCGTCTTTGTACGCAGCCGATATTTTACCCTTCATTTTTTCGGTTAGAGCTTTGGCTATAGCAAGTCCGAGACCTGTAGATCTTCTTGCTGATTCCACCGTGTAGAATCTGTCGAAGAGCTTTTGCATCTGGACTTCAGTCAGGACATCGGAAGAATTTGAAAATGTTATCATGCCTGACTGATCCAGGGTGACGTTTAGATCGCCGTTGCTGTATTTGACGGCATTGTTCAGCAGATTTGAAAATATCCGCATAAGACAGTCCCTGTCGAGATTTCTTGTGATTTTATTATCTGTGATCTGTACATCCGGTGTTATACCGCGGTCAGTCAGAGCTGTGTAAAATCCTGCCAGAGATTCTTCGAGGGCAGAGTTTATCAGTACAGGCTCTGATTTTATGCGTTCTTCGGCAGATACTGAAAGGGAGTAGTCAAAAAGTTCTTCCGTAAGCTGTTTTAAAAGCTCAGTTCTGTTTCTTATCCCTTGCAGGTATTTGTATTCTGATCTGCTGAAGCATGAATTTGTACTGTGGCTTTTTTCCAGCATATCGAGATATCCGAGTATGGCTGTCAGGGGAGTGCGCAGGTCGTGGGATATACCGGATATGACTGCTTTGAGTTCTTCATCTCCGCGCTTGAAGCGCAGATGTGATTTTTTTAGCTTCAGGAGGGAATCGTTTATATTGCAGGCGAGATCCAAAACGGCTTTGTCACGGGAACTTACAGAGACGACAACATTGGTATCCTGCGACATACTGCGGGAAAACCCCGCGGAGATTTCCGCGAGGCTTTTTTTCATTAAAATGATTTTTATTGAAAGCAATAATGAAATCACGAAAAATATAAAGCATGCTGCGTAAAGCATGGGCAGATACACCTCCCAGGTCCCGTAATGTAATATAGTTTTCTAAGTTTTAAATATATTTATCTTATGTTTCTTTTTTTGAAAAAAAGTATGCCGGTGAATGTCGTTATTACCACTATCAGTGCTGAATAAAGCGGAAGTCTGATCATATGGGACACGGACAGCAGAGAAAGCTGATAAGCCTGTCCTGACGGCAGAAAATCATAAAGAAATTCATATACGTCTCTTTCCGTTCCGCTGATATAGTCCGGGTTAGGGACACTTTCAGCGACAGCAGGCACTCCGTTTTCAGTCATCACATATGTGTCAAATACAGGCGGAGCCGACAGCTTATTGTATATATATACGGCAGCCATGATGAGTATGAATGACAGCAGGATACATACTACAGCTGATGTCGTTTTGCTCTGTAACAGTTCTGTTACCAGCAGGAATACAGACGACAGAGCAAATATTATAAGCAGCAGGATAAAAAGCATTTTCAGTATAACTGATATGTCATGGGAAAACCCTCCAAGGAGCGGCAGTCCTGCTGCTGTATATGAAATCAGGAATAAGGCGCATATCACAGTATTTGAAGCAAAGCATGCAATAGAATCGGAAAGATATATGCTGCTGCGGCTGTGACCTGAGGTTATCTTGTTTCTGATGAAGCCGTCGCTGTATTCAGATCCGATGAAAAGGCTGCAGAATATCGATGATATGATGACCATAAATATGGCCGACACGAACATATTTTCCTCAAGGGACATATCGGTGCCTTCATAGTACCTTGCTACAGGGAAGCACATACCTGCAATCAGCATGAAAACAGAACAAAGTATAAAATTTCTGTTTTTTATGATGCGCATTGAATACGCATGAAGAATCCTGCTCATTTCCCTTTACCTCCTATAAGATCTATGTAGTAGCTTTCAAGTGTTTCATCGTGTTCGCGGGCTGATAATATCTCGCAGCCTGCCTTTGAAAGTATCATCGTCAGTTTTGTAAGGCTGACACTTGAAAAAACATCGGCAGTGCTGTCCGATATCACAGAGTATTCCATACCGGCATCAGCGAGAGCTGTGCTCAGAGCATTGATATCGGAGACTTCAAGTCTTACGCATTTGCGGAATGTGTCGCTGAGTTTGGCAGCGCTGATTTCTTTCACTATGGCGCCGTCATCTATGAATCCGAAATGTGTAGCTATTTTTGCCAGTTCGTCGAGTATGTGACTTGAGATCAGTACCGTTATGTTATGACGGCGGTTGAGATCGAGGATCAGTTCTCTCATCTCTATTATCCCTTCCGGATCAAGTCCGTTCATAGGTTCATCAAGCACCAGGAAATCAGGGGAGCCTGCCAGAGCCACAGCGATACCCAGCCTTTGGCGCATACCGAGAGAAAAATTCCTGACTTTTTTTCTTCCGGTATTTTCAAGACCTACGATTTTCAGAAGCTTTTCTGTGTTTTTAAAGCTGGGAAGTCCCAGTATGCTGAACTGCATTTTTACATTATCTGTGGCAGTCATGTCCTGATAGACGGCAGGAGCTTCTATGACAGAGCCCATCCTTCTTCTGGATGTAAGTATATCCCTTCGACTGTTTTTGATCCCGTAGATGGAATATTCTCCTCCTGAAGGCTCCTGAAGGCCGCATATGATCCGTATTGCAGTAGTTTTTCCTGCACCGTTTTTCCCGATGAAACCGTATATTGAGCCTTTTGGAACATTCATGGAAAGCCCTTTCAGGACATCGTGGTTTCCGTAACGTTTTTTTAGTGATTCTGTTTTCAGAACATATTCCATAATATTACCTCTTTTGTGGAGCATATTACAGCGGCACGGTAAAGAAAGCGGTAAAGAGAAGAGTAAAGAAAAAGTAAAGATTTTCAGCTGAGTCTGAAACCTATGCCGTAGACAGATTCTATATATATGTTTTCATTGACTTTGCCAAGCTTTTTTCTCAGATTGCTCACATGCATCTTTAGAGAACTCTCCGTGCAGTCAGGCGTATCTGCGCTTATTCTTTCCAGAACCTGTGATTTTGTGATAACCTGACGGGGATTGAGCATCAGAAGTTTTAATATGGCACATTCCGTGGGAGTAAGCTTTTCGTATCTGTCACCGCAGGAGATGATGCGGAAGGATGTATCGAGGCTTAAGTTACGCAGTTCAATGGTTTTTCTGTCGGAAGCATCATTTTTGCCTCTGAACTGTACTGCTATTCTGGCGAGCAGCTCATCCATATCAAAAGGTTTGGTGATATAGTCGCAAGCACCGTTTAAAAGCATGTTCACTTTATCATCGGTGTCTATTTTAGCGCTTACGACGATCACAGGGATATCTCCGGCGGCCGGGAGTATATCCTCTCCCGAAAGTCCGGGCAGCATCATATCGAGAAGTATGAGATCGATAGAAGGGTATCCTGTCTTTGACTTTTCCAGTATCATCATCGCTTCCGTGCCCGAATAGGCACGGAGCACTTGGTATCCTTCAAGCTTTAAAACGTCTTCAAGTATGTTGCCTATATGTGCATCATCGTCGACGATCAGTATTTTTTTCATGTTTAAAGTCCTTTCGTGATGGATATATGATGGTTTATTATACTGTAGGTAAAGATAAAAAGCAATTTGAGGGGATGTCCTTTAAACGGAGATTCGTATGTGTTAAAATTAAATGACGTTGAAGCAAAGATAATGGGGAGAGATTCGATGACTGTAAACAACATAAACTGGTATCCCGGACATATGAAAAAAACCAGGCAGCTGATATCAGAAAATCTGAAACTGGTGGACGCGGCAGTTGAAGTTACCGATGCAAGGATACCCATCTCAAGCAGGAATCCGGTACTAGATGAGATAATAAGGAAAAAGCCGAGAGTGGTGATCCTTAATAAAAGCGATCTTGCCGATGAAAAAGCTGTGGCGTTATGGAAAAGTGAACTGAAAAAAAACGGCGCATACGCCATATCGACAAACTGTGTGAACGGCAGCGGCATCAAAGAACTTTTTTCTTTGCTGGAGAAAATGCAGGAGGAGAACAATAAAGAGCGAATCAGAAAAAGATCGTACAGACTGATGATAGTAGGTGTGCCGAATGTGGGGAAATCCTCTCTGATAAACAGGATGACAGGTAAAAAAAGTACAAAGACGGGAGACAGGCCGGGAGTGACAAAGGGCAAGCAGTGGCTGAAGCTTGAAAACGGGATGCAGCTTCTCGATACTCCTGGGATACTGTGGCCTAAATTCGAGGACCCTAAAGAAGGACTGAATCTTGCGTTCTGCGGATCTATAAAGGATGAGATACTCGATGTCCCTACTCTTGGAATGGAGCTCATAGGAGAGCTTTCTGAAAAATATCCGGAGCTTTTAAAGGAGAGGTATAAGCTTGAAGATATAGGAGATACTCCTCTTGAAACTATGGAGAGGATCGCAGAAAACCGCGGATGCATACTTTCAGGAAAGAGGATAGATTATGAGAGAACGGGCAAGATGGTGCTCGATGAATTCAGAGGCGGCAAAATAGGACATATAACGCTGGAACTGCCGGATCAGAGCTGAAATCTCACATATTTCAGCAGCCTGCAGCCAGCTGCAAAGGAGTTTTTATGACAAAAGAAGAGCGGCTTGAAAATCAGCGAAAGAGACTTGCTGAGATGAAATCAGAGGAGGCGGCACTGCATGAAGAGGGCTTCAGAATCATTGCAGGTGTAGATGAAGTGGGAAGAGGGCCTCTCGCGGGTCCTGTCGTTGCGGCAGCTGTAGTGCTACCGGAGGATTTCAATGTTTTAGGAGTTGATGATTCCAAAAAAATAACTGAGAAGAACAGAGAAAAGCTGTTCACGGAGATAAAAGCCGAATGTGTGAGCTGGGGTATAGGGATGGCCTCCCATGAGATCATAGATGAGATAAATATACTTCAGGCGACAAAACTGGCGATGAAAAGAGCGGTGAAGGATCTTGAAAAAAATCTCGCAAAGAGAGGTGCGGGAAGTCTCGACATGGTGCTTTTCGACGCAGTGGAAATAGAAGATCTCGATATCCCTCAGAAATCGTACATAAAAGGTGATGCGAAAGTAC
The DNA here is from genome assembly GCA_900542385.1 of uncultured Eubacterium sp. Classification (GTDB taxonomy): domain Bacteria; phylum Bacillota; class Clostridia; order Peptostreptococcales; family Anaerovoracaceae; genus Lentihominibacter; species Lentihominibacter excrementavium. The sequence continues at coordinate 12,956 of UQNP01000014.1, read as the reverse complement.
TGGCTATCGCGGCGGCTTCTATTATAGCCAAGGTGACAAGAGACAGGATGATGATAAAATATGCCCGGGAGTACCCGTGGTATGCTTTTGAAAAAAACAAAGGATACGGTACGAAAGCACATTACGAAGGTATAAGAGAAAAGGGAATATGTCCGATACATCGTAAGAGTTTTTTAAAAAATCTGGACAGATAGATATACATGAGCTTAAAATGCTTGCGGATTTGATGCCCTCATGGTAAAATGATTGCGTTATACGACTGACGGTATAAAGTGGAAATGACCACGTGAAGTATAATGATGATTTAGCCGACCGTCTGGGCAGAAAAGTCCGGATAGCCGGCTTTTTTGTTGGATAATACCGTTTATTTAAAAGGAGAAAATCAAATGAAGATCAAAAGTGATATCCAGATAGCTCAGGAAACGGAAATGAAAGACATAAGAGAGATCGCCAAATCAGTGGGTCTTGATGAAAAGTACATCGAACTTTACGGAAACTACAAGGCAAAAGTTGACTACAGACTGCTCGATGAAAAAAGTGATGCGAAAGACGGAAAAGTCATTCTGGTCACAGCTATTTCCCCAACACCTGCAGGAGAAGGGAAAACTACCACTACAGTAGGACTTTCCGATGCACTTAAAAGAGCGGGCAAAAATGTTCTGGTTGCACTCCGAGAGCCTTCTTTGGGTCCTGTGTTCGGAGTAAAGGGTGGAGCAGCCGGAGGCGGATATGCCCAGGTGGTTCCTATGGAAGATATAAACCTGCATTTCACAGGTGATATGCACGCAATAGGAGCGGCTAACAACCTGCTTGCAGCAATGCTGGACAATCACATACAGCAGGGAAACAGCCTGAGAATAGATGTAAGAAAGATAACTTGGAAGAGATGTGTCGATATGAACGACAGGCAGCTCAGATTTATAACCGATGGTCTTGGCGGCAAAGCGAACGGAACTCCGAGAGAAGACGGATTCGATATCACGGTGGCGAGCGAAATAATGGCTATACTTTGTCTGGCAAGGGATATAGATGATCTCAAGGAGAGGATATCAAACATAATAGTAGGATACAATTATGACGATGAGCCTGTTACCGCCGGTCAGCTCAAAGCTCAGGGAGCTATGGCGGCTCTGCTGAAAGATGCGCTAAAGCCTAATCTTGTACAGACTCTGGAGAATACACCGGCGTTCATTCACGGAGGTCCTTTCGCCAACATAGCCCACGGGTGCAATTCGGTGATGGCAACGAAGATGGCGATGAAAATGGCGGACTATGTTGTGACAGAAGCAGGTTTCGGTGCAGATCTTGGCGCGGAGAAATTCCTGGATATAAAATGCAGGATGGCAGATATAAAGCCTTCGGCTGTTGTAGTAGTTGCAACAGTGAGAGCTCTCAAACATCATGGAGGCGCAGCTAAGGGAGAGCTGGAAAAAGAAGATCTGAAAGCTCTTGAAAAGGGACTGCCTAATCTCCTGCAGCACGTTGAGAATATAACTAAGGTATATGGCCTTACGGCTGTGGTGGCTATCAACAGATTCCCGGCGGACACTGAAGCGGAGCTTGATTTAGTTGAGAAGAAATGCGGAGAGCTGGGAGTAAAAGCTGTACTCAGTGAAGTATGGGGAAAAGGCGGAGAAGGCGGTATGAAACTTGCGGAGGAAGTGGTGAAACTCTGTGAAGAGAAGTCGGATTTCCAATATTCATACAGCCTCGATATGACTATAGAAGAAAAAATAAGAGCCATCGCTCAGCGTATATACAGGGCTGACGATATAAATATTACGCCGGCAGCGGCAAAGCAGATGGCACAGCTTGAAAAGCTCGGATTTGGAGACCTTCCGATATGCGTTGCGAAGACTCAGTACAGCTTTTCAGATGATGCCAGTCTTCTGGGAGCACCGAGGGGATTCACGCTTACAGTGAGAAATCTTAAAGTTTCTGCGGGAGCGGGATTCATAGTTGCTCTTACGGGAGATATTATGACTATGCCGGGACTTCCTAAAAAGCCTGCCGCTGAAAATATCGATGTAGACAATACAGGAAAGATAACAGGGCTGTTTTAGCTCCTGATTTAAGTCCCGCTGCCGGGAGAATACCGAGGCGGGCGGTATAAAAGAGGTCAGAAAAGGAGATGGAGAGGACACATGTTATATACGGATAAATCATGCAGAAAATTTATAGAAGCCGCAGCGAGCAATGAGCCTGTACCGGGAGGAGGCAGCGTTGCAGCTTTTGCCGGAGCACTGGGTACAGCTCTTGGCCATATGGTGGGGTCTCTTACCCTTGGAAGAGAAAAGTATAAAGACGTCGAAGACGACATAATGCAGATGATGAAAGAAGCAAGGGAAATACAAAACAGACTGCTGAGGCTCGTTCAGATGGATATAGACGCATTCGACAGACTCATGTCGTGCTATAGAAAAAAGGCATCCACAGAGGAAGAGAAAGAAGAAAAGAGAGCTCTTACAGAAGATGCCCTCGTTGAAGCCTGCGAAGTACCTATCACTATTATGAAAGCCTGCGGAAGAGCTATAGAGCTGTCAGGTAAATTTGCGGAAAAAGGAAATGCCGGCGTGCTCAGCGACGCAGGAGCAAGCGCTGCGATATGCAAGGGAGCGCTTCAGGCAGCGAGCCTTAATGTGTACATCAACACCATATCAATGAAAAACAGGCAGAAGGCTGAAAATTTCAATCAGAGATGTGCGATGTACCTTATGGAATACACTACTCTCGCAGATGAAATATTCGATAAAGTGGCTGAGAGACTGAAAAAACAATAAACATCAAAGGAGAAGATTTTTTGTATGGGAAAGCTGCTAAAAGGAGCTGAAGTATCAAGTTCACTGCTTGAAACAGTGGCTGAAAAAACTGAAGCGTTGAAGAAAAAGGGAACTGTACCGACACTTGCGATACTGAGAGCGGGCGAAAAGCCTGAGGATATGGCGTATGAAAGAGGTGCACTTAAAAGAGCAGAAGAGACAGGTATAAAGGTAGTAAGAGCTGTTTTTGAAGAAAATGTTCCGGAAAAAAAGCTGCTTGATAAGCTTCGTGAACTCAATGAAGATGAACACATTCACGGGATACTCGTATTCAGGCCTCTTCCGGCGCATATAGACGATGCAAAGGTATGCCGGGCCATAGATCCGCGAAAAGATGTGGACGGAATATCGGGAGGATCCATGGCAGCAGTGTTCACGGGAAACGGAGACGGTTTTCCTCCGTGTACTGCAAAAGCGTGCGTTGAGATTTTAGATCACTACGGTATAGAGCTTGAGGGAAAAAAGGTCACAGTAGCGGGCAGAAGTCTTGTGATAGGCAGGCCTGTAGCTATGATGGTACTTGAGAAAAACGCTACACTTACGATATGTCACAGCAGGACAAAGGATGAAGACTTTAAAAATGCTTTGAAAAACGCAGATGTCATTATAGCTGCTGTGGGGAAAGCCGGTATCATAAAAGCTGAAGACATAGGAGAGGGTCAGACGATCATAGATGTAGGCATAAATACAGATGAGAATGGAGATCTGTGCGGAGATGTCGACGCTGAAGGAATTCTGGAAAGAGCGGCAGCTGTTACGCCGGTACCGGGAGGCGTTGGCAGGATAACGGCAGCGGTGCTGATGAAGCATGTTGTGCAGGCAGCTGAAAGACAGAGCCGTATTTAACTGTTTGATATAGTACAATAAAAGGGAAAGTGTCTTGCGGCACTTGCCTTTTTTTTGCAATCAATGTATATTTATATAAGTACGTAATTTTTTGCGATTTGCGGGTAAAATGTGCGAAAGCGGGAGGAAATATGACTGGAAGAGAATTGAAGCCTGTTGAAAACCCAAGGCTCAAACAGGCTATTGAAGCGGTAAAAAAAGATCCGAGCGCTGAGAATTCGTCTAAATTCTTAAACGAGATAGTAAGGGCGGAATTCATAATACCGGTATTGATGGACAGACCTGCTGAATTTGATAAAACGGCGGGAGAAATAATACTTGAAAAGGATACACAGATCAGTTTCGAGCTAATAAAGACAGAGAGCGGCAAACTGTATTATCCTCTGTTTACTGACGGAGCAGAGCTTGAAAAATGCGGGGTCAAAAGAGATCAGCAGAATCTCATAGTAAATTTTGACGATATGGCGGCCATGATCCTTCAGCCTCAAAATCAGGTGGAGGGCTTTACCGTCAATCCCATGAGCGACGACATGAGATTCAGCGTGGATATAATAGCCGCAATGAAAAAAGAAATGGAAGCTGAAAAGGAGAAGCAGGTTTGAGAAATATAATCATAGTTCTCTGGCTTATACTCGCGGGATTTTTTGTGTCGCCTGCAGTGTCCTGCTTTATATCAGGAACTTCCTATGACAATGTAGAAGATGTGATACGTGCAGAAGCGGAAACCGACGATATACAGATAACCGCGGAGGAAGAGCACGGCAACAAGGCAATGTACTGCTTCAATACAGGGAATGATTTCGGCATAGCTGTATTCAACCATTACGCGGACAACTACAGTTATGAAGAAGGAGTAATGGCGAACGGAGAGGAATACATAGGGGTCCGTCTCGATACGGGAAAGGATATTTACAGATATAATGTAACGGAAAACGGCGCTGAATTTACAGGAAAAGACAGCTTTGAAGGAAGTTACAGAACCTACGGGATAATAGCTGCCATATTGGCTGTATTTACTATAATTGCAGCAGTTTACGGCATGACAGCAGGGAAAAAGAACAGGAATAAAGAAAATGTCCCAAGGCTCAGATAATTGTAAAACCATCAGCGATCAGATATATAAGTTATAAGGAGATATATGCAATGGAGAAAAATTTAGCAAAAACATACAATCCTAAGGATTTTGAGGACCGCATATACGATATGTGGGAAAAGAGCGGGGCTTTCAGGGCTGATATAGATCCTGACAAAAAGCCTTTTACGATAGTGATGCCGCCTCCTAATATAACGGGACAGCTTCATATGGGACATGCTCTCGATCAGACACTGCAGGATGTTCTCACGAGATTTAAGAGACTCCAGGGATACAGTGCGCTGTGGCTTCCGGGAAGCGACCACGCCAGCATTGCGACGGAAGTAAAAGTCGTTGACAGGATAAGAAAAGAAGAAGGTCTTGAGAAAGAAGATCTCGGCAGAGAAGAATTCCTCAAGAGAGCATGGGCATGGAAAGAGGAATTCGGAGGAAAGATAACCAAACAGTGCAGGAAACTGGGAGATTCCTGTGACTGGAGCAGAGAGCGCTTTACTATGGATGAGGGATGCAGCAGAGCTGTAAAGCATTTCTTCGTACAGCTTTACAATAAAGGGCTCATATACAGAGGAAACAGACTTATCAACTGGTGTCCTCAGTGCGGTACATCCCTTTCGGATGCGGAAGTTGAACACGAAGACAGAAACGGAAAGTACTGGTATTTCAGATATCCGGCGGCAGACGGCGGAGAAGGCATAGTAGTAGCTACTTCAAGACCTGAAACTATGTTTGGAGACGTAGCGATAGCAGTGCATCCGGACGATGAAAGATACAAGGAGCTTGTCGGCAGAAAAGTCGTACTTCCTATCGTAGGAAGAGAGATACCGGTGATCGCAGATCCGTATCCTGATCCTGAAAAAGGAACGGGAGCCGTTAAGATAACGCCTGCTCACGACCCTAATGACTTTGAAGTAGGGCAGAGACACGACCTTGAAAACCTTTCCTGCATAGACCCGGATGCGAAGATGAACAGCCTTGCCGGAAAATATGAGGGAATGGACAGATACGAATGCAGAAAGGCATGGGTAAAGGATCTGGAAGATGCTGGATTCCTCGTAAAGACAGAAGAAAAAGTGATACCTGTAGGTGAATGTTACAGGTGCGGAACTGTAGTAGAACCTATGCTTTCGGATCAGTGGTTCGTAAAAATGGAAGAGCTGGCAAAGCCTGCCATAGAAGCGGCAAAGAGCGGAAAACTCGAGCATGTGCCTGACAGATTTGAAAAGATATACCTGCACTGGCTTGAGGAGATCAGAGACTGGTGCATATCCAGACAGCTCTGGTGGGGGCACAGGATACCGGCATATTATTGTCAGGACTGCGGCGAGCTTATGGTAGCGGAAGAAGCTCCGGAAAAGTGCACAAAGTGCGGGAGCAGCAACATAAAGCAGGACGAGGATGTGCTGGACACATGGTTTTCGTCGGCGCTGTGGCCGTTCTCGACTCTCGGATGGCCGGATGAGACGGAAGATTTAAAGTATTTTTATCCTACAGATGTGCTGGTTACAGGCTACGATATAATATTTTTCTGGGTAGTCAGAATGGTATTCTCGGCGCTTGAGACCACAGGGGAAGTACCGTTCAAGTACGTATATGTCCATGGGCTCGTCAGAGATGCGGAAGGCAGGAAGATGAGCAAGTCTCTGGGAAACGGCATAGATCCGCTGGAGATAATCGATGAATACGGAGCAGATGCCCTCAGATTCATGCTTACTACAGGGATAACGCCGGGAAACGATATGAGATTCAAGACGGACAGACTTGAGTCTGCAAGGAATTTTGCCAACAAACTTTGGAATGCATCGAGATTCGTTATCATGAATCTTCAGAACGATGACGGAAGCTTCAGGGATATGGCGGATCTGAGCGATATTGCAGATACAGCGCTCAAAGATGAAGATAAATGGATGCTTTCAAGAGTCAACGATGCTGTTAAATACATTACTGAGACGATGGAAAAGTTCGACCTTGCGCTTGCCGGGCAGAGAGCTTACGATCTCATATGGAATGAATACTGCGACTGGTATATAGAGATAGTAAAGGGAAGACTTTACGGAGACGATGAGGAAGACAAGAAAGTCGCAAGAGCCGTACTTGTAAAAGTTCTTAAAGACATGCTCAGACTGCTTCATCCGTTTATGCCGTATATCACAGAGGAAATATGGACGTAACTTCCTAAGGGAGAAGCAACGAAGGATAATCCGGACAACTTCCTCATAAAGGAAAAATGGCCTGTATACAGCAGCGAACTCACTTATGAAGAAGAGACGGAGAAGCTGAATACGGCAATGGATATAATAAAGAGCATAAGAAATATCAGAGCTGAAGCAGATGCTTCGCCTGGAAAAGCTCTGAGAGCGGTGGTTCTCTGTGCAGAAGGAAAAGAGGATGTCGTAAAGGCGGGAGAAAGATATATTAAGAGCCTTGCAAACATCAGCGAGATAACCTTTGTAAAAGAAAAGAGCGATGTGCCGGAAGAAGTAATGTCTGCAGTAGTTTCGGGTGCAGAGATATTCATACCTCTCGATGATATAATGGATTACGAAGCTGAGCTCGAAAGACTCGAAAAGGAAAAGAAAAAATTAGAAGGCGAAGTGAAGCGAGTAAGAGGCAAGCTGTCCAACGAAGGCTTCGTCAGCAAGGCCCCTGAAAAAGTCGTGAACGAAGAGAGAAAAAAACAGGTAAAATATGAAGAAATGCTGGCGAAAGTCTGCGATATGCTGGAAACAGTAAAGAAAAAATTAAAATAGACTTTCGGTGATTTTGACAGGTCAAATGATGTCAAACAGATTTTATCAGCGGAGGAACAGCGGAATTGGCAGATACGACATTCAATGCAGACACGGCAGCTTCCGATATGGCTGTCATAGACAGGATACATCAATTCAATAGATTCGGTATGAAGCTCGGACTTGAGAGAATGGACGGGCTTCTTAAAAAACTGGGAAGCCCCCAGGAAGGACTGCAGGTGATACACGTAGCAGGGACTAATGGGAAGGGCTCGGTCTCCAAGTTTTTAGAAGAGGGACTTAAAGCCTGCGGCTATAAAATGGGATTGTATACGTCTCCGTTCATAGAAAGATTCAATGAGCGTATCCGTTTTGACGGGGAGGATATTTCCGACAATGATCTTGAGGTTTTCGGCAGACGTGTGATAGCTGCTGCGGAAGAGATGGTTTCAGAAGGACTTGAATCCCCAACAGAATTTGAAGTGGTCACAGCTATAGCATTTCTGTATTTCAAAGAGAAAGATACGGATATAGCTGTAATGGAAGTAGGGCTTGGAGGAAGCGGTGATTCTACGAATGTAATAAGAAGACCGCTTGCTTCTGTGATATGCTCCATATCTTATGATCACATGGACAGGCTCGGCGACTCTCTTGAGGAGATCGCGGCTGAAAAAGCAGGTATAATAAAAACGGGCTGCCCTGTAATATCCAATGTTTCTGAAAGAGAGGCGGCAGTAGTCATAGCTAAAGCTGCCTATAAAAGAAGGAGCCCTCTTTACGATGTATCAAAGATAAGATATGAGATATACGAAGATACGCCGTTTTCTCAGAAGGTGAGTATGGAGATATATGAAAAAGATTACAGCGGCGTTGAAACGATAATGACGGGAAAGCACCAGGCTGATAACCTGAAGACGGCGCTTGCTACGCTGGAAGTGCTGAGAAAACAGAAGAAAGTAAAGCTGGACAGGGAAAAGCTTTACGAAGGCATTGCTAAGGCGAAGCAGCCTGGAAGATTTGAAATTTTTAAATGGGGTGAATACGGCGGTGACGCCGATGGTTTTGAGAAACTTGTAATACTTGACGGCGCTCACAATGAAGCGGGCGCAGAAGCTCTTGAAAATACGGTAAACAAATATTTTCAAGACAAAAGGATACTGATGATCACAGGAATGCTGGCGGACAAGCAGACGGACAAGATAACGGAGCATTTCGCGGGCATAACAGATAAAATGATAGCGACAGAGCCGGATAACCCCAGAAAACTGGAGGCAGAAAAACTGGCATCAATGCTTGGATCAAAGGGCGTTAGCGTAAAGACTGCAAAGACCGCAGAGGAATGTCTTTCGATAGCGGATCAGATGAAAGACGAATGGGATATATTGCTTGCTGCGGGTTCGCTTTATCTGATAGGTATCATAAGGAGGATGATCAGAAATGGGTACGGAGAAGAAAAGAAATAAGATACTGCTGTATTACAATGCACATTCAGGCAGCGGGGTGTTCAAGAACAACCTGGATTATATAGTGGACAGATGCCAGGAAAAAGGCTTTCAGCTTGAGCCGGTGCGTGCAGCTAAGGGCATCATCATAGATGATGTTCTGTCTGAAATGAATCCGGAGGAATACAGCAGGATAATAGCAGCAGGCGGAGACGGGACCATCAACATATGTGTGAATTCCATGATAAAGCACGACATACACCTGCCACTGGCTCTTTTACCTGCCGGAACGGCAAATGATTTTGCTTATTACTTTGAACTTCCGACCAATATAGAATATCTTATGGATATAGCTTTAGGCGATATGACGACAAAAGCCGATGTAGGTGTTGTAAACAGCAAGAACTTTATCAACGTTACTGCTCTGGGCGCTGTAATAGATGTGAGCCAGAAGACAGATCCGAATCTCAAAAATGCTATGGGTATGATGGCGTATTATCTGAAAGCTATAACCGAGATACCTCAGATAAGAGCTTTGCCGGTGACTCTTACGACTCCTGATGAAGTCATGGAGGAAGAAATATATTTCATGGTAGTGATGAACGGTGAATCGGCAGGAGGATTCAGGAAACTTTCTCCTCAGTCCTCTATAAACGACGGGAAGCTTGATGTCATAGCGTTCAGGAAGATGCCTGTAGTAGAGCTGGGGCCGCTGCTCTTTGAAGTGATAAAGGGCAGACATCCTAAAAATAAGAACGTGCTGTATTTCCAGACGGATAAACTGAGGATAGAATCACCGGAGGATATAAGTACCGATATAGATGGTGAGCATGGGGAAAAACTTCCGCTGGAGTTCAGCGTGCTTCACAACAGATTGGAGGTGTTCGTATCAGAGGATACGTGGCATTATGACAGTATATAGTGGGAAAGAAAATAAAGCGGCGGATAAGCCTGAAAAGGACTTTGTAATAGCAGAAACAGATGATTACGAGAGGCTTGTACCGTTTTTCGTTGAAAACGATCTGGAATTTCCGGAGGAAGATGATATAGAAACGCCTACGGATCTGGTTCAATGCTGGAAGGTGACGGAAAGAGAGGAGCCGGATGAAACATCGGAAAAATACGCATCGGAAAAGAGCAGGCTCATAGGAGGATTCGTACTTGCGAAAAGACAGGGGGAGTTCATAGTCGATGGGATCGCTGTAGATCCGGAGTACAGGAAGTATCATATCGGAAGAGCCCTTCTTGACAATGGTATAGAAGAGACTTTAAAACACGGCGGAAAGCGGATATTCCTCGTGGCCCGTGCTCCGGGATTTTTCAGAAAGGCAGGTTTTGTTACTGTGCCAAGAGAAGAAGCTCCTAACTTTTTCGAATGTCTTACATGTCCGCAGTACGGCGTGGACTGTCATCCTGAAGTCATGAGACTGGATCTTGAGTGATGCGCCGGTGCGCCGGGGTGATAAAGGATGATACTGCGTGATTGTGCACCGTGAAACAATATAATAAATGTGCGGCAGACCGTTTTGCTTATGATATTTCTATAGGTAAAACGGTTTTTTATATAGACTCGCCTGCATATCGAGCATGGAAGGCTGCATATAGTTTAAAAGAATAAAGCAACCTACAGGGGGATCGAAGATGGAAAATTTGACGGAGGGCAACAGGGCGCATCTTGCGGGACGAGTGGTGTCAGGACCTGTTTTCAGTCATAAGACGTATGGAGAAGCGTTTTATCTCGTTATGCTGGGAGTGGTCAGAAAGAGCGGGTATGAGGATATCATAAGACTGATAATATCGGACAGGATAATGGGTGGAAGAGCTCCTAAGGACGGGGAGCTTATGGAAGTGTACGGACAGGTGAGGACGTATAACAGGGAGGATAACGGGCGAAATCACCTTGAGATCACGGTGTTCGTAAGGGAAATGAAATACAGGAGGCAAGACGGATTCGCTTTTGTGAACGAAATAAATCTGGACGGATTCGTATGCAAGGAGCCTATAAGACGCACTTCCCCGCTGGGCAGAGAAATATGCGATATAATGATAGCGGTGAACAGAAAATATAACAAGTCGGACTACATACCTTCCATAGCGTGGGGACGCAATGCATCCTATGCCGAAAGGATACGCGTGGGAGCCAGGCTCATCGCGGAGGGACGCCTCCAAAGCCGGGAATACAGAAAATACACAGACGACGGAGAACTGATAACAAAAACAGCCTATGAAATGTCCATAGGCAAGATGGAGGTGGTGTAGGGGGAGATTGCAATGGATGAAGTAATATGGTAATATAATTTGGAGTAATTTTGCGGTCAGTGTTTAAAATGGATAAAAAAAGAATCAATAAAAAAAAGGGCATAGCTTTCAATGTGAGTATGCTTTATATAATGAATATAGCCAAACTTGTCTTTCCTCTTATAACCCTTCCGTATTTGACGAGAGTGTTATCGGTAGATTGTTATGGGGTTGTATCTTATGTCAAGGCAACAATGGTATATGCACAATTAGTTGTCGATTTTGGATTTATGCTATCAGGGGTCAAATCTATTACTGAAGCAAGAGATGATATTACAAAGGTCGGAAAAATAACAGGAGATATTGTATCTGCGAAAGCAATGCTGTCGGCAGCATCTTTGGTTATAATTATGACAGCTGCGTTTTTTATAGATATACTTCGCGAGAATTTTGTTTATACTATACTTGCATTTATTCCTGTCGCACTTTCGACGCTGCTTTTTGAATTTTTATTCAGAGGCCTTGAGCTTATGCATGTGATTGCTGTAAGATATGTAGTTATGAAAAGCATATCAGTAGGCTTGACATTGCTTCTTGTTAAAGGAGATGAGGATATACTTTGGATCCCATTGCTCGATATATTGAGTTCTATGGTAGCTATAGTACTTACGTTAATTGAAATAAGGAAACTTGGAATAAAAATAGATTTTACAGAATCTTTAAGGGGAGGCTGGAAGGCTTTGAAAGTTTCAGGTATATATTTTATATCTGAAGCTTCAACAACTGTATTCGGTGCATTGAATACGATACTTGTGGGTATTTTTATGGACAAGACCGATGTGGCATACTGGGCAGTATGTCTTCAGCTTGTGTCGGCTGTAAGAGCCATGTATACTCCTATAAACAACGGCATATATCCTCAGATGATAAAAAGTAAGGATATAAATATAATAAAGCGTGTTGTAAAGATATTTTTACCTATTGTCATAATAGGTTGTTTGATTGTCTTTATTTTTGCAGAACAGATACTGGTTATTGCGGGAAGCGCAAAATATGCCAATGCGGCGCCGATAATGCGTTGTCTGGTACCGGTACTGTTTTTCAGTTTTCCGGCAATGCTTCTCGGATGGCCGGTTTTAGGGGCCATAGGAAAAGTAAAAGAAACAACTAAGACGACAATAAGTGCCGCGATAGTGCAGATAGCAGGGCTTGTTATATTGGGAGTGACGAATCATTTTGAGGTTATGCTCGTGGCTTTAATGAAAAGTTTTACTGAGATGTGCCTTATGGGGTTCAGGTTGAGGTACTGTATTGTTTATAGGAATGAATTTAAAGTTGAGATAAAGTAAGGAGATAATTAGATGGTACTGCAGCATTTATATAGGCCTGTATTAAATTTTATTTATGGTAAGTTTACGTATCGAATAAATGAAAAGACGAGGAATATTATCATATTTATATGTTTGCTCTCTATTTTTGCCGTTCAGTTTGCAGCGCAATATATATTTAAATATGAAGGACTTAACAGAGGTATAAGAGATTATTTTATCTGTCTCATGATGGGTATAATGATAATTGTAAGTGTAAACAGGAAGCTTGAAATAATTAGATGGAACATGTGGGCATATATCCCGTTCACGATAACAGGACTGATGATATTCGTAGCATCTCTTGATCATGAAATGGGTCCTTCCTATCAGGCTTTTCCTCTTACTATGCTTGTTGCATTCATGTGCCTTTTTTATGTATGGGGATGCCGCAGGGATTACACTACACTATTTAAAATAGCTTC
>UQNP01000013.1 GCA_900542385.1 uncultured Eubacterium sp. | reverse complement strand
CGGAAGTCATCTCCTGATATTCGTAATCGTATGTCTTCTTGAAATAATTGAGATGATTTTTTTTGCTGTGATACGCTCTGCCTTTGAAATCCACCAGATCCTGCGTGCAGTAAACGTAATCGTAATTATCTCTGTCATCTTCAAATACAAATTCAGGACATGCTTTTTTAATTTCCTCCATGACGTTTTCCGGTACGAGCCGCAGGCTGAACGGCTCCCCGCTTTTTTCATATATCTCTTTACATCTATATATTGTCTCTCTTAAAGATTCTTTTTCGTATGTGCCCGTCTTTGTCAGCGGCGGGAACATGAATGAACTCTCTCCTCCGTTGTCATTGAGGTATCCCACTCCTGTTATACACATATAATCTCCCACTATATCCCAGCTGAATTTATTTATATTTCTCCACATGTAAAGCGAGGAGAACGATAATCCCGATGTCCCATATTCATAGCCATCGAGATATTCATCGAGTTTCTCCCTGCTCTCCAAGGTTATCTCATTATCAAATATATACATTATCTGTCACTTCCAGTTATTTTACTATTTTTGAAATTTCCTTAAATCCCTCTGCCTTCGAATCCATGAGCATCTCATAGAGAATAGCTTCGTAAGTCGTTACAACAGCTCCAGCATCTCTCATTCTCATGATACCGAAAGACATATCATTTTTATTTCTCGACGATACGCAGTCCGCAGCAAGATACACGCGGTATCCTTCATTCATCAGCTGAAGAACTGTCTGCATTACGCATATATGCGCTTCTATACCGCATACGACTACATTTTTCTTTCCTGATTTTTTTATTTTTTCAGCGAATTCCCCATTGTTCATGCATCCGAAGCTCGTTTTTTCTATGTGCTCAAAATCTCCTAAAGCTTCGGCTATCTGCTCAACAGTTTCTCCTATACCTTTAGTATACTGCTGTGTTACAAGCACCGGAACGCCCAAAGCTTTCATTCCTTTGAGCAGCCGCGCCGATCTTTCTGCAAGTTCTTCTTTGTCCTGCATCACAGGCATCAGTCTCTCCTGAAAGTCTATGGCAACTAATATGGTATCGTCTCTCGTTATGAAATCCATTACTCTATCCCCCATTCTTTTATTCTGTTCACAAGTTCGTAATCCGTTAAATCTCTTTTAAGCGGTGTGATCGTCGCATACCCTTCCTGCATTGCTATCACATCTATTGTGTCCGGAAGGCCTTCGTATATCACCGGCTCTCCCGTATATCTGTATTGCGTCTTTCCGTCTCCGCAGTCTTCAGGAGAAAATATCTCCCTGTACTCTCTGTTGCCAAGGGTCGTGTGTTTAACACCTTTGACTTCATCTGCCGGCACATCGGGAACATTGATGTTGAGTACAGTATCCGGTGAAATCTTTCCTCTGACCTTTTCAAGGGTTTTCAGAGCCAGATCACACGCATATTCAAAGTTTTTCGGTTCATGACTGTTCACGGACACTGCCACAGCAGGCACTCCGCATATATTTCCTTCTATAGCCGCGGAAACCGTTCCCGAATAGAGCGTATCTGTACCCAGATTACCACCGTGATTTATTCCGGAAAAAACCATGTCGGTCTTTATCCCTTTATCCCTCAATATTTTTATTCCAAGCTTTACACAGTCTGCCGGAGTCCCGGACATCTGTGCGGCAAATACTGCACCTTCAAACTTTACTTCCTCTGCCGTTACCGGTTTTGCCACGGTTATTCCATGGCCGCTGGCGCTTCGCTGCGAATCAGGTGCGAACACATATATATCCGCCGCCTGAGAAAGAGCCTCTGCAAGTTCATGTATACCTCTTGCATCAATACCGTCATCATTAGCTACAAGTATATTCATGTTTCACCTCTTTATTAAAAGTTCGCATACAGATATAGTATATCATAAAGGTACATAATACCGCAATATTGCAATGACGCCGTTTGATAACATTTTGCGGCATATTTTTCTTTTGCGGTGTAATGGCGGCGAACGGACTGCACAGGTGGGGCTGCACGGGTGCAGGGCGGATGAAGCGGATAAGATAGTTTAGCTAATGAGGCGCTCAGGATGCGGTACGGAACTGGATAGGCGGAGCGATTATATGGATTTTTGCGGACAACTATCGTGAAATCCGAAAAATCCGTGACTTGCGATATTTCATCGAAAAAATCCTTAGCAGCACAGCACTGTAAAAAATCCTGTAAAAATTAAATTGCCCATAAAAAAGATTCCCGCACTGTACACGGGATCTTCTCTTATATATTCTCTTAAACAGCAAAAGGAGATTTCCGTCAAGAAATCTCCTTTGATCCACATTATTTATTCCTATTACAAATCATTGCCTGCGATCATCTCTTTATAAATAGCTACTGGCCGCGCTTGTCATTGGAAAGCTTCAGGCTTCCTGAGGCATAAGATTCTCTCCACCTTGCAGATGCCCTCTCTATTCTCTTTGACCCGAGCACAGAGGGATCAAATCCGGCATCTTTGAAAATCTGAGTAGGTTTCTTCCCTTCTATATATTCTTCCATGAATCTCTGTTTGAACTCATCGGAATACACGACACGGTCCTCTGTTACGTCTGCAACAAATCTATTTTTGCGAAGTTTTTCTATCTCCCATTGTCTAAGCTTTCCTCTGCCCATATGCTAACGCCATCCTTATCTTCCGGAATGCAGTTTCCTTACGCAGGCGATCGCTCCGCCTGCTGCCGCAGCCATGATCACCGCCATCAAAGCTATATTGGCATTATCTCCTGTAAGCGGATTGCTTCCTCCTCCATTGCCGTTGCCTCCGGCAGCTTCACCGCCTCCAGGCTGCTGAGGATCATCAGGATCCTGTGCCGACACTGTGTATGATACAGCAGGCTTTGCAAAATATTCTGCTTCGCCTTCACTGCCGTCTGTGGACACCGGATAGAGCACAGCCTGATTGTTTGTATAGAGTCCGTCGGAGCCGCCGATTCCGTCAGCATCATATTCTCCGTAAGTTCCCGCCTCGGTCTTAGGATTCATGAGTTTTACTGTATAGGTAAGCTGCACCGGCGCAAAGTTGGAAACAGGAACATTTATATCCCATACGAAACATTCGCCGTAATCCTTGCCGTCCTTAGTGACACCATTCTGATAATAGTGCAGCACGAACGGCGCTTCCGCTCCGTTTTCAGCAATTGCTCCATCATATGTGAATGTATATCTGGCAGTCTCTCCCTCTTCAAGATCGCTTTCAGCTGTCACATCATTGGATGTATATATGTCTTCTCCGACTTTTATCGTAAGTCTGCTGGCATCGTTTACAAAATCAAAATCATAATCGTCTGTATGACCAATTTCATCTACCACACAGCTTCCCGCATCGAGCAGGTAGTAAATATCGTTTTCTATGCTGTCAAAGCTAACGCTTTCTCCGTCAGCAAGATGCTCCATAAAAGATGTTGCCCATGGATGATCAGCATTACCCTCTGCTTTCATAGCATAGCAGTTATATCCCTCTGCTTTGATAGACTGATATTCTTCATAAGTCAGATAAAGCGCCTTATCTACAGACATGGCGTGTTCGCTTCTCTCATCATAAGGTATATACGGATCATTTTCAGCATAAGTTTTATAAGGAACTTCATACGTATCACCATCGGCATTTATCTGATCTCCTATTTCCGTAAGCCACGTTTCCCAGTCTTCAGGAGGATTGGAGCTTCCGTATTTGGTGGCCCAGTTGTCAGGTCCTGCAAACATATTCGTCTTATCACCGTTCTGCAGCAGTATCGCTGTCGGCTCCTCATTGTACATATACGTTATGCCATCGCTTACAAATATTAAATACTTCCTGTCGGGATCTACATCAGTGTCGCCGTCAAGCATCTCTTTACCTGCTATAAGTCCTGCATGCGTATTCGTACCGCTGGATATATTATAGTAAATAGCGTCTTCGATCTTTTCAAGATTTTCAGCAGTAAGTTCAGTAAGCTCCAATACATTATGAGCTTCTTTATTGAAAACAACCACTCCAACATTGACTTTTGCCTGGGTTTTTTCTATCTGCTCCTGCAGTGATTTAAGCATATCCACCGCATCCTGCTGCACATCGGCACTCGTGGATTTATCGAGGACAAACACTACATCGGACTCAAGCTGCTCCTCTGCCGCTGGCAGCGAAAGCGTGATGTCCGACTCATAATCCTCATTTAAATTTGTAGCCGTCTTTGATTTAGAAACTTCCCATACGGTGTCCTGCGGCGTATCCGCTGCAAAAGCCATGGATGGTATCATCGCCGCAGCCATAAGGAATACTGCCGCAAAGGCCGTTATTTTTCTTCTTTTTCTCTTCATTTTCATACTCTCCGTAAAACTTCTCCGATAATTTCTCTTCTCCGTACAACATAATCAAAATTATGTTGTAATCTTCAGCCGAGACTGCGCCAAATCTCTGCTGAAAAACAGAGTATGAAAATAAATATTCGATAAAACAGTCAAACCAATGCGCACAAATAAAGCTCTTTACCGCTTTTGAGTCAAAGGCGGCAGAGAAGCTATTTTTGTGCTGCACGCATGATCTTTCCCTTTAAAGATTCACTAAAAATCGTGAAATCCCCCTTGATTTATTTCTTCCTATGTATTATTCTGATTTTGAAACCTACAGCAGTATCATTATGTTGTGGTCTATATATAATAGTTTATTTATCACATAATTTTGATTATGTGATTTTTTATATTATAAGTCTCATTTTTTCCATCTTTCTTCTGTGTTCTTCGCCTGTTTCCGTCACATATATTCGAGTCGTGTTTATGCTGTTGTGTCCGAGTATGTCCGCAAGCTTCACTATATCTTTTTCCAGACGATAAAAAGTCCTTGCAAACAGATGTCTCAAGTTGTGCGGAAAAACTTTTTGAGGACACACTCCAGCCTCCCGGCAAAGGTCTTTCATTTCACGCCATATGTTGCTCCTGTTCATCACTTTACCGTTCCTGGTTACGAAAACTGCGCCAAAGGCTATCCCCTTTTCTTCACAGTACTTTTTCAAAAGCTTCCTGAGCTTTACAGGAATAAAAATTTCTCTCGTCTTCCTCTTGCACGTCACTGCCGCCCGTCCCAGCCTGACTGCTTCAACTGTGATATACTTCAGTTCGCTCACACGTATACCTGTACTGCATATGGTCTGTATTATAAGCTCAAGCCTTTTATCTTTCCTGTTTCTCGCTGTCCTCACGAGTCTGACGTATTCACCTTTTGTAAGCTCCTTTTCTTCCGGACAGAACAGGCGCCTCTGCATTGGAAACTGTTTTATACAGCATTCGTCTCTGCCGGAAAACTTCAGAAAATAATTGATTGCCGCTATCATTGAATTGGCGCTTGATACAGCGTAATCTTTCCTGAGTCTTTCCTTATACTCCAGCAGCACTGATTTATCCTCATCCTTTCCTTTTGCAAAATCCAAAAAACTCCTGACGTCTCTCAGATATTTTTCGATGGTCGCACTGCTTTTCTCATCTTCAGCCATATATCTTTTAAATTCATCAAAATCACATTCAAACAATGGTTTTCTCCTTTCCTCTACAATGATCGCTTATCTACTACTATATCCGAATATCAAAAAAATACCCTGAAACTCCGCGTCTAATTAAGCCGCGGCTTTCAGGGCATTTCCTTTCACAGTTCAATATATCCTTTGATCTTCAGAGATTCAGTCTCCCAGCACCTCTCCTATGAAATCATTTATCACAAGAGTTGCTCTCTCATCGTAGGATGTCTCCGATTTATTTATAAGTATCAAATTTTTGCCTTTGAAATTGTCGATAAGTCCTGCCGCAGGATATACCACAAGAGATGTTCCTCCGACGATAAGGGTATCTGCTTCACTTATCATTTTTACCGCATGTCTGAGGATATGTTCCTCAAGAGTCTCCTCATAAAGCACTACGTCCGGTTTTACAACAGCTCCGCATCTTTCACATTTAGGCACTCCGTTTTTACAGTTTTTATCATCGAGAATATAATCGAGACTGTATCTCTCGCCACACTCAACACATCTGTTGCGGTGTATAGTGCCGTGAAGTTCACACACGTTCACGCTTCCCGCCATCTGATGAAGCCCGTCTATATTCTGCGTTACAACACCTTTAAGCTTACCTTCCTTCTCCAGCTTTGCAAGAGCTATATGCGCCTTATTAGGCTTTGCGTCCGGATAAACCATGTTCTTTTTATAATAGTCGAAAAAAATTTCTGTATGTTTTTCAAAGAACGGCCTGGAAATAATAAGTTCCGGAGGATATCCGTATTCATTCATCGCCTGGTACAAACCTGTCTCGGATCTGAAATCAGGTATATTGCTCTCAGTCGATACTCCTGCCCCTCCAAAAAACACCGTACTATTGCTCTTGTCAATAATTTCTCTCACTCTCTCATCCATTTTCTGCACCTCCCGAAAATGTTACTATAATAACAGTATATATTTTTTCGCTGCTATCTTCAAGATTTTACAATGTATTTCACCATTATCGTAATCATACAGTATTCATTTCAGTGAGGTTTTTTCTGTATCTTTGAGGTATGAACCTACTCTGACACTTTCTGTTTGTCCGTTCCTTTATGGCAATGTTATCGAAATAATGCTTCCAAAGTCTGCGGTACATCTTTTCGTCCTCCGACTCGTCAGGAATATCCTTCCCATCAAAGGGCGTTGTATACCATTTTCCTTCAAAGGCAACTACAGCTTTTTTTCTCCCTGTATCGTGTATGATAAAGGGGTCATTTCTGAATCTCTCGCTGAAATGATCGGCTACCAGCTCCAGGACATCATTGTCCGGCGCTATCTCGCTGTACATCACTCCACGCTCCATAACAGAAAATCTCACGAACTGCATCATGCGTTCCTGCTCCACCTTTATTTTTTTCTCTATGGATTCCACTGCCGCCACAACACTGCTGCCGTGAAATTTTGATACAGACGGTCCTTTTTTGAAGCCAAAGACCACGTAGTCCAGTATCTTATTTTCCTTCTGAGGATCATTTGAAAGATATACTTTATATATTCTCGCCAGATCGAAATATGAAATCTTATTCTTGACAGCTTCATAAACCCTGCCTGCTTTTTCTTCATCCGTCTCCACATCCATATACCCGCCAAGCATACACGACTGATAACTTTCCGCCGGGAATATCCCCGATGCTTTTTCTGTATAATAATGATGATATATGCACGTCAATATTCCTTCAAATGTCCCGTCATAAAGATAATCCATCATCGATTTCCCCTCACATTTTCTTTCCTGCTGCTGTCTATATCTTGCCCGCCTGTGAAAGTTTCTCCATTCGCTCTCCCTCAGAGAGTTTCTTCCAGTTTTTATCGAACATGGAGATCTGAAGTCCGTCCTCCATCTGTAAAATAAGGCTTCTTATCGCCTCAGGATCAAATCTTTTGCTTCCGTAATACTTCCCTGCACAAGTAATAAAATACTTCGCTCTCTTGAGCACTACGCCCATCTTCTTCAGATCATCGAATTTCACACTGCACACTTTACGCTGCCTGGCTATCCTTCTTGCAGACACATAGCCTACTCCCGGTATCCTCATGAGAGTTTCCAAAGAAGCTTTGTTTACCTCTACAGGGAATTTATCCAGGTTCTTCAGCGCCCACATAACTTTAGGATCAAGGTCGGCATCAAGATTATTTTCTCCTCCTTCAAACAGCTCCGATACGGAAAATCCGTAAAATCTAAGAAGCCAGTCAGCCTGATATATCCTGTGCTCCCTGGCAAGAGGAGGCTCAGCCCAGGCAGGCGGAAGCAAAGGCGATCTCACCGCCGGAACATACGCCGAATAATATACACGCTTCATTTTAAAGGTCCTGTACAGATTTTCACCTGTAGTGAGTATGCTTTTATCAGACTCCTCCCCAAGACCTATTATCATCTGAGTGGTCTGTCCGGCAGGCGCAAACATTTCCTTATTTCCGGCTCTGCCGTAATGCATGCTGTATTTCATCAACCCCCTGCAGTTCTTTCTCTCTTCAGGCTCTACTCCGCTTATCCGATTTTGTACAGTATTCAGCTCCTGATTTTTGAACATTGTCCCAGGCCCTTTCAACCCATTTCTTTCGATCAGGGTATTCGTTATCTGGCGCATAGGAGTAAATATTGCCTTTGGATCTTTTTGCGATGCATAGATCTTAAGACTTTCCGATGTAGGCATCTCTATATTCACGCTGAGTCGATCCGCTTCAAGTCCTATACCTTCCAAAAGCTCCCGCGACACTCCGGGGATTATCTTCGCATGTATATAGCCCGAAAATCCGTATTTTTTCCTAAGCAGGCGAAGCGTTTCGAGTATCCTTTCCGCTGTATAATCCGGGGATACTTCAACCGCCGAGCTCAAAAACAATCCTTCTATATAATTTCTCCTGTAAAATTCGATGGTCAGCCGCGCCAGCTCCTCAGGCTCGAAGGAAGCTCTCGGAAAATCTCTGCTCCTTCTGTTCACACAGTATTCGCAGTCATAGATACATCTGTTGGTAAACAGTATCTTCAAAAGAGATATGCATCTTCCGTCAGCTCCCCAGGAATGACATATCCCGGCAGTATGAGCATTTCCTATCATGCCCTTATTTTTTCTCGATGATCCGCTGCTTGAGCAAGATACATCGTATTTTGCACTGTCCGCGAGTATCTTCAGTTTTCTCATCATATCGTCCATCATAACGCATCCCCCGCTTCCCATCCTTATTCTATCACACCGCAAACATATGTTCAATATCAATCGAACTTACGTTTGTTTTTTATATACTTGACAGTACCCCCCCCATAATATAATCTTAATGATTTTTTAAAGCTTTCACGGCTTTATATTTAATAAAGATTTTCCCATAATGAAACACGACGATAACACACAGAGATAAACAGAGGCAATAAGGAGGAGGCAACATGAAAAACATCCTTGAATACCTTGAAAACACTGCAAAAAAGTATCCTGATAAGATCGGTTTCACCGACAGCAAAAGAAAAGTATCCTTTGCATCATTGACAGAAAATGCAAAAAGAATAGCAGTTTCACTTAAAAACATTGAAAAAAACAGTCCTGTGATCATTGCAACAGAACGCAGCGTCAAATGCATAGAAGCAATGTTTGCAGCTGTTTACGCAGGCTGCTTCTATACCATAGCTGATATAAATTCTCCAAAAAGCAGACTTGAGATCATATCCAAGCAGCTTTCCCCAAAGGCTGTAATAACCGACTCAAAAGCAGAAGAACACATCAGTGGTATCTTCCAAAATGCTGAGATCATCAGATACGATGATGCTGTGACAAATGATATTGACGAAAATTTCATAACCCAAAGACGTAAAAGCATGGTTGATACTGACACTTTATATGTACTCTTTACAAGCGGCTCGTCAGGAATCCCTAAAGGAGCTGTTCTTTCACACAGAAGCGTCATCAATTATATACAATGGGCAACGACAGAGTTTTCATTCAATGAAAAAACTTCTTTCGGTGCACAGACGCCTCTTCATTTTTCAATGTCAGTAACCGATCTTTTTTCTACCGTGAAATGCGGCGGCACATACAACATCATACCTAAGGAATATTTTTCATTTCCAGTGAAACTGATCGAATACATCAACGACAGAAAAATCAACACTCTTTACTGGGTTCCTTCCGCACTTGGCATAGCTTTCAACTGGAATCTATTCGAATACATCGCTCCGCAATACATCCAGACCGTACTTTTTGCAGGAGAAGTGATGCCATCAAAATACCTTAACTACTGGAAAAAATATCTGCCGCACTGCACTTTCGCCAATCTTTTCGGCCCGACAGAGACCACAGACATATGCACATTCTATGTGGTAGACAGAGATTTTTCCGACGATGAAGCAATACCTATCGGAAGATCATGCGACAACTGCGATGTAATGCTTATAAAAGATGACGGCACCCCTGCCCTTCCAGGTGAAGAAGGAGAAATGATGGTCAGAGGATCGTTTCTCGCAGACGGGTACTATAACGATGACGAAAAAACCGTATCCGCATTTATTCAAAATCCATTGAACGATAAATACCCTGAAAAAGTTTATCGTACAGGCGATATAGCAAGGCTGAATGAAAAAGGGGAATTCATATATATAAACCGCAGAGATTTTCAAATCAAAAGAATGGGCTATCGTATCGAACTCGGAGAAATCGAAACGGCAGCCAATTCCCTCTGTGGCGTTATATCCGCCGCTGCTGTATATGAGCAGAAAAAAGAAAAGATAATCCTGATATATGAAGGACGCGAAAAAGATGAAAGCAAGATCAAATCAGCCGCATGCAAAAAACTGCCGGAATATATGTATCCCGACAAGGTGATAAGAGTGGATTTCATGCCTCTTAACTCCAACGGAAAAATAGATCGCTCTATGCTGGGGCGCGTATCCTGGATATAACGCAAACAATAAAATCAAAATTCAAAATCAAAAAATAAAGTGAGGTAACAAAATGAAAGAACTTATGGATATACTTAACAAGATAAAACCAGGCGCTGTCTTTGAAGGAAGAGATGATATTTTCGATTCGGGACTTCTTTCTTCCATGGACATAGTCATGCTCGCTTCCGAAATAAGTGATGAATTCGATGTAGACATAAAAGTCACCGATATCATCCCTGAAAATTTCAATTCTCTCAATGGTATGATGAAAATGATAGAAAGACTTCAGGACGAAGATATATAGACGTTTCTTCCGCATAACTTACAAGGAGACAAATCGACATGAACTATCCAACCATAACATTCCTTGTCTTCACCATGTTCACGGGAATCGTATATTTTATCGTGCCGAAAAAATTACAGTGGACAGTGCTTTTAGCAGCATCTGCCGCCTTTTTTACACTGGCGTGCGGCTCCAGGATCATATTCCTGCTGGCTGCATGCGCCATAATATACATCGCAGCTTTAATGCTTCAGCATTTTGATGATTCATTTGCCGCAGTCAAAAAAAACATTGAGAAAAGCAAAAGAAAAGCTCTAAAGAAAAAAGTCAGGCGCAGAAAAAAAGCTGTTCTCACTATTGCTGTAATATGTGTGCTTTCGATGCTTCTGGGCATAAAATATTTTAATTTTTTCGGCTCATTGATAAATGATATTACAGGACTTTTCGGTCAGCATCAAACTATTCCTTTCATGAAAATGTTAATGCCGTTAGGTATTTCATATTACACTCTTATGGGAATAGGATATATGACCGATGTTTTCAGGGGTACGGTAAAAGCTGAAAAAAATCCATTTATGCTCCTGCTGTATCTCTGTTATTTCCCGCACATAACAGAAGGGCCTTTCGATAATTACAAAAAACTGTGCTCACAGTTCAGAGAGCCTCATTACATAAACTATGAAATGATCAAAAACGGCGGTATACGCTTCACATGGGGACTCTTCAAAAAATTCGTAATCGCGGACAGAGCAGGTCTCATAGTAAATACCATATTCGCAGACCACGGATCATTTGGCGGCAGTGCACTTGCTTTTGCCGTTATACTTTATACCATTCAGCTATACGCCGAATTTTCAGGATGTATGGATATGGTATGCGGTGTGTCAAATATGTTCGGCATACGCATCTCAGAAAATTTCAAAAGGCCCTTTTTCTCAGTATCAATCACGGATTTCTGGCAAAGATGGCATATAACTTTAGGACAATGGCTGAAAAACTATGTTTTTTATCCCGTAAGTCTCTCAGAACACTTCAAACGTATCAACGAATCTGTAAGAAAAAAGGGATGGAACGAACATATAACAGTTTTTCTGCCCGGAGCATATGCACTGTTTTTCGTATGGTTCATAAACGGTATGTGGCATGGAGCAAGCTGGAAATTCATATTTTACGGTCTATATTACTATATACTGATGATGGGAGGAAGAATTGCAGCTCCGCTGTCCGATAGAGTAATAACATCACTGAACATAAACCGCAGCTCACGGCCGTATCACATATTTTCAATACTCAGGACATGTATTGCAGTATGCTTCGGTATGCTTATATTCCGCGCAGAAAGTCTTACGAAAGCATGGGACATATTCACTTCGATACTGACAAAGCAGAAAATTTCCGAACTCTTTGACGGTTCTATCCTGAATGGAAGCACACATCTGCGTGATATCGTTATCCTTGCTGCCGCAGTTTTTCTTCTTCTTGCCGTGTCCTTTGTGCAGGAAAAAGGCATATCGATAAAAGCTATGCTGGGCAAACAAAAACTCCCGGTAAGATGGCTGCTTTATCTGTGTCTGCTGTTTTCTGTAATAATCTTAGGCGCCTACGGAGGTGCATATGACAATATGTCGCTTATATACGGAGAATTTTAATTTGATCCAAGAGGTGAACATATATGCAAAAACCATATGATAAACTAAAAAAAATATTAAGAGCAACTGTTTTCACAGTCATCTTTGCTCTCCTCTTCGCTTTTCTCTCCCAGGGATTCATACCCTCAGGAAGTGAAAACGAAGACGGTATGGAATCACGCATTTCCAAAGCATACAGAGGAGAGCCAAAAGGTACGATCGACGTTATGTTCATAGGAAACAGCGACATATACAGAGGTGTCTCTCCCGTGGACCTGTACCATTCCACCGGCATCACCTCTGCAATAGCAGGAGAGCCGGGGAAAAAATTCAGCAAAGTAAACAAAGATATAAAAGATATCCTAAAATACCAGAAGCCAAAAATCATAGCCCTGGAAACCGACTGTATGTTTTCAGAAAAGAATCCTGTTCTGAGTAAAGCTTCCGCAGCAATCTCGCATATGGATAGCAGCACTCATAAAGCAGATATGTCACCACACGGAAGAAGGATACAAAACAGATCAACAGACAATTCCGCTACTTTTTCCTTTGCTGATAAGATAAACTCCCTATTTTCCAAATGCTCAGATATGTTCAATAAAATACAACATTACGCAAAGCATGGAGACAACGCTCTGATAGCTGCTGTGAACTACAAATATCCGCTCATCAAATATCATGACAATTACTGCAATCTCAAGCTTTCAAACTTCTTTGACCCACTGAGAAAATATACGTTTTTCAACAAAGGAATGGCATATTCCGATAAGGTCAAGGCGTATGAAGGAGGAAAAAGTTATATGAAAAAAGATCGCGAGATCCCGACAGCAATAGATACGCAAACGGAACGTCAATTTAAAGTGATAGCCGATACCTGTAAACAGAACGATATACGTCTCGTTCTTATGACCGTTCCTTCTGCAAACACATGGAGCAGCGGAAAACATAAAGCAATACAGGATCTGGCCGACAAATATGATCTAACTTATTACGATTACAACACTGATTTTCCAAAAGGATTCAACTGGAAAACCGATTCTACCGACGGCGGCAATCATCTTAACTATTCCGGCGCGAAAAAGGTAACTGACGATATAGCAAACAAGCTGACAAGCGAAATAGGAATGACTCCTTCTAAAATATCGGCAAAAGACAAAGAACGATGGAACAGCGACTACAATAACTTTCACAATAAAATAGCAAGTCAAAGTCAAAAAAGCAAATAATGTAAAAATGCCTCGATCCCTACCTGAAAAAGATCGAGGCATCTTTTAATACTAAATATCAGAGTTTGCGATAAACTATCTTTCCGTCTGTCATCGTCAGTACAGGTTCAACATTCCGTATATCTTCCGCAGGGATTTTCATAATATCCTCCGAAAGCATTATTATATCCGCCAGTTTTCCTTCCTCGATACTTCCTCGTGATTTTTCATCAAAACACGCATAAGCACCATTGTAAGTATACATCTTTACTGCTTCCAGAAGAGATATTTTCTGACACTCACCTACCGCCTCACCTGTAAATCCGTCCTTTCTCGTCAAAGCTCCGTAAAGACCATTCATCGGATTTTCAGGGACTACGGGTGCATCGGAACCTATCGCCGTAACGATCCCTTTATCCAAAAACCTCCTGAGAGGGAACATATAATCAACTCTCTCTCCGTAAAATCTGTTGTAGTCCTTTCCGTTTCTTTCTATGAAGCCCGGATTTGCAACAGGTATCATCTCAAGCCGCTTCAACCTTTCTATCAGCTCTTCATCCACTATCCCGCAGTGTTCTATACGATGTCTTGCACCTTCCCTTGGATGGGCTCTCTGAGCTTTTTCAATAGCATTCAAGATCATTTCGACGGCTTTATCTCCTACAGCATGAGCAGTCATCTGGAATCCCGCATTATGCACTTTTTCAACCACTTCATCTATTTCATCCTGTTCCCATACAAGTATCCCTTTGAGATCCTTATCGTGAGAATACGGCTGTCTTGTGGCAGAAGACGGTCCGCTGCTGCTGCCATCTATCATTATTTTTACCGCTCTTGCACCAAAAGAATTGCTTTCGCCAAAGGTCTCATATCCCCCGCTAAGAAAATCATCTATCGCTTTTTTGTTGCCTTCTTTTCCCGCAAGATCAAATATCATGCACCTTATCCTGGTGTTTATCTCTCCCGAGTCCGCCATCTTTCTCATGACAGGCCATGCATCAACACCATCGCCTCCGGCATCACATACCGATGTTATGCCATATCTTGCCATATCTTCATCAGCAAGACGTATACCTTCCTTAAGTTCTTCCTCTGTAAACTTCACAAAGCTTCCCATATACATATGAGCATTCTCTTTCAACAATCCGGTAAGTTTACCGTTTTCGCTCACTACTTCTCCTTCTCCGTATTCCAGAGGGTCCGATATACCACCGATCTTAAGCGCAGCTGAATTGTATACACCCATATGGGCGCAGCACCTGATACATCTTACCGGATTATCCGGCGCTGCTTCGTCAAGTTCTTCAATAGAAGGATGTCTTTTTTCGTCCAGCTTGTTATGATCATATCCGGAAAGAACTATCCATTCTCCCGGCTTTTTACGCGCCGCAGCTTTTCTTATCATCTCCGTTATCCCCTTGACGGATCTGACATTTTCATAGTTTATATCTATTATCGGTCCCTTTTTAAGCCCAAGCGAGCAGAAATGTATATGACTGTCTGTGAATCCCGGCATTATTGTACGGCCTTCGGCATCTATTATCTCTGTATCTTTGCCGGCCAGTTCACGCGCACCGTTTTCCTCCCCGCAGTAAACTATAACATTGTCCTTTACCGCTACAGCCTGTGCGGTTTCATTGCTTTCATTCGCCGTGATGACATTTCCGTTCAAAAATATCACATCAGCATGATCCTTTATCTTCAAAACGACAGCCTCCTTTTCCGATCACGATATTTCTCTCAAAGACATCGCAGCTATATCTTCAGCACACGGGAGTCCTCCTTTTCCTCTGGCACATGACACTGCGCTGGCGATCGCCTGCTCAACAGCTTTTACCGTCATGACTTCAAGCACCAAAAGCTCTGCTTCGACTTTGCCCGCCGCAACGGTGAATATAGTATCTCCATCGCTCATGGTATGGACGGGACGTATCATCCGCGCAAGGCCATCGTGAGCCAGCGATGATATCTTCGCAGCCTGCGCTTTGCTTATCTTTGCATTGGTCAGCACAGTTCCTATAGTCGTATTTCCTCCGTCGTTTTGGATACCTGCTTTTTCCGTATCCGCATAATTTCTTATTATTATGTCTTCAATATCAACGAAATCCCTCTTATCTTCACTAAGTGAGCCTGCAAGTATTCTTCCGCTGTAGGGATCAACTATATTTCCTACCGCATTAACGGCAACTACAGCTCCCACATAAAGATCCCCTGCTTTTATGCAGCATGAACCAAGCCCTCCTTTTACAGCTCTCTCCATGCCTGCCAGCTTTCCTACGCTTGCACCCATACCTGCGCCTGTATTACCATCCTTCCAAGGCAGCTTATTCTCTGCATTTAAACACGCTCTGTATCCCATCTCAGCATCCGGCCGGCTTTTGGAATCTCCCAGCGCGAGATCGAATATGATCGCCTCAGCTACAGCCGGGATCCTTATCCCGCGCACTTCCGCGCCCATATCACGCTCTTCCAGATATTTTTCTACTCCTGAGGCCGCTTCCATCCCGTAATAACTGCCTCCGGACAAAAGTATGGCGTCGCAGCACTGAGGATCGTTCATAGGAGACATAAGGTCGGTATTTCTCGTTCCCGGAAGACCTCCCCGCACATCCATGCCTGATACGAAGTTATCGTTCTTGTTGCATATTATCACCGTACAGCCGGTCAGCCCTTTCTCATCATGAGCATGACCTATGGAAAAATCATCTATTTCCGATATATCTATTCTTTTTATCGCTTCATTGCCTGAAATTTGAAAGTCTTTCATGTCCTTTTCCCTTCGCTTATCTAAGCTTCTTTATACAAGTTATCCATTATCTTCTTATCGTAGAATATCTCAAGAGTCTCTTTCTTCGCAGGTTTTGTGAACAGACTTACGATAATAAATATAGGGATATTGAAGAAGAATCCCCAGATACCTGCATGTATGCCCAGAGGATTTGCCCAGACGAAGTTGCAGAGACATACAACGATTATTCCTGCTATAAGACCGGCCATGGCTCCTGCTTTAGTGCCTCTCGGCCACATAAACAGACCTATTATCATAGGTGCAAGCTGACTTACAAAGCCGTATGCTACGAGATATAAGTAAACAAGGTTGGAAGGATTGATTATCGCAAGAGGTAAAACTATGAGGAACATTATTGGTATAAGAAGCATTCTCTGCGTCTTTCCTTCTTTCTCAGGAGTATTATTTTTCCTTAGAGGAGAGATAACATCATGGGACAACGTAAGCGCCGTCGTATGAAAATGCATTTCACTGGATGACTGCGCCGCAGCTAATACTCCTGCTCCGAGAAGTCCTGACAGCCACCAAGGCAATTCTTCAAGAGCAAAGTTTATAGCGATCTTATCCATTTCACCGGTATATTCAGGATAAGCATATATGCATACGAATCCAACAATTATCATCGGCACCATTACCAGATAATAAACAGGTACGAATAAAACAGTCTTTCTTACTTCTTTAACAGATTTTCCGCCTGATGCCGAAGTCCAGTAAGACGGCCAGAATGCAAACACGCTTATGAGTATCGACGTGGACCAGAATACAGGAGACATGGTATCTCCCATGCCAGGAAGCGTCAGATAATCAGAGCTTATCTCTCTCACATGCATAAATACTTCTTCAAGATTAAGTCCGCCCGTCGTCTTATATATGAGTACTCCGCCCACTCCAAAGGACAGCACAAACATGAGTATTCCCTGAAATACGTTGGTCCAGCCTATCGCTTTAAGTCCGCTTGTAAAGATATATGAGAATATGGCAACTGTAATTATCAGCTCACCTATCTCAACCGGTATATGTCCACCACTCATTATATTGAGAATATATCCGCATCCGATTATCTGTACCATAGCGAGATATACGAGTGAAAATGCTCCTACAAATCCGGCGGCGACTCTTACCCATTTACTTTCATACCTCACGCCTATGCCTTCAGCCTGAGTTATCATCTTATGATACTGCGAAAGCTTCGCCACTCTCGGATTGAACAGATAAGCGGTAAATGCCATGAGGGTAAGATATACTACAACGTAAAACGCCGGAACGCCGTAAGCCCAGCCCCATCCCGGCGAGCCCATGAAGGTATACGCGCTGACGTTGCCCGCTCCTATGAGAAATATCATTACAAATACGCCAAGAGTGTTTCCTGTAACAGACCAGTTTTCAACTTTGTTCATATCCATTTTTCCCTTGGCGCGAATACCCATTATTACCGTTATCACGGTATATGTAATGGTAATCGCAAAAGGTAATATCCAATTAGCCATCAGTGCACCTCCCATTTATATGCTAAGATAAGTATCAACGTAACGATCGGGATTATCATTATTGACCAGAACATCAGCACCGGCATTCCCAGTATCAGTGTAGGAACATTCAAAACGTTCACAAAGGGTACGATCACACTTAAAATAACCAGTATCATTAAAATAAAAATAATAACTTCTTTCGGCTTTCTCGGTCTTGCCATGACTGTAGCCTTCATTTTCAGCTCTTTATT
Organism: uncultured Eubacterium sp.; assembly: GCA_900542385.1. Taxonomy (GTDB): domain Bacteria; phylum Bacillota; class Clostridia; order Peptostreptococcales; family Anaerovoracaceae; genus Lentihominibacter; species Lentihominibacter excrementavium. The sequence goes on along the minus strand of UQNP01000013.1, from coordinate 6,020 downwards.
TTCGGTCTTTTCAACGGATTTAACTTCTTCATTCATGTTTTTACCTCCTTAAAAATTTTTTCGCCTATATAAATAGCAATTACCGTGCCAATTCAAAAAATATTGAAATTTCTCCGTTTTTGTATTTTTTTGAGTTATCTGATATTTTAATCGGCACTTTCCTGTTGCTTTTTATCCACGCACTCTTTAGATATTGTCTTTTTACTGGTTTTCAAGCCGTGGAATATTGTCCAGATCGTGGATGCTTTTCCACGCCAGTCTCTTATCTGCTTTGAAAACACATCAAAGACCGTATTTTTTTATTTTCTTTGAAACAGTCGAATGATCTATTTTCAATACTTCCGCTGCTTTTCTGGCACTTCCGTATTTTTTAATGCATGAAGCCAGTATCTCCTTTTCGTATTCTTCCATAGCAAGTTTCAATCCCATGCTCTCCACATCTGCCATATTCCCCTTTACACCATCGATGGTATCGATCCCCAGCATTTCAATATCTTTCAGAGTTATTTCATTGTCTTTTGCAAACAATACAAGTCGTTCTACGAGATTTTCCAGTTCTCTTATATTGCCGTAGAAAGGCATATTGACCATGCACGCAACAGCTTCCTTGGATATTTTTCGGTTCAGCCTGTATTTCCTGTTATACCTGTCTACAAAATAATTTGCTAAGATAGGAATATCTTCTTTACGCTGTCTTAAAGGCGGGACGGTGATGGATACAACGTTGAGCCTGTAATAAAGATCTCTCCTGAACTTCCCCTCCTCCACCATTTTTTTAAGATCCTGATTAGTTGCTGCTATGAATCTTATATCTATCTTGATCGGCTCATTCCTGCCAATCTTCTGTATTTCTTTTTCCTGCAGCACTCTCAGCATTTTTGCCTGAAGATCGAGGGGCATATCCCCTACTTCATCAAGCAGCACCGTACCATGGTCGGCATGTTCCAACAGTCCTTTCTTTCCTTTCGCACTGCCTCCTGTAAAACTGCCTGCTTCATAGCCGAACATCTCTGATTCCATCAGGGATTCAGGGATTGCGCTGCAATTGATCTTAACCAGCTTTTCATCCTTTCTGCCGCTCTGCTCATGTATCATCTTCGCGATAAGTTCTTTGCCGGTCCCTGACTCACCGAGAAGCAGCACCGTCGCATCTGAGTCTTTTATCTGGAATATCTTTTCCACGATGCTTTTCACTGAATAACTGTGGTATATGAACTTATCTTCATTTTCTTCCAGCATATCTTTTACAGCGATCTTAAGCTCCTCGCTTACAGCACGAGTTTCTTTCCTCATCATATTGCGCATTTCTATGAGTTTTTCAATATCAACTATGCTCGATATAACATATTTTATATCGCCCTTTTCATCTCTCCAGGGTACTCCTTTCGTTATAAACTGCTTGCTTGTGGGGATCATATTCTGCTCAAATATCACTTCTTTCCCGTCCTTTAAAACCATCGCCGTCGAAGATAAACCCTCTTTCTCCATGCGTTCCAGATCGTAGGCGGTAAATGACTCCAGCATATCGTTCGTATATCCTGATATATCTTCGTGCATCTTGTTGTGATGTACAAAATGTCCCTCTTGATCGTAGATACAAACCCCTGCAAGGGAAGTTTCAAATGCAGTTTCTATAACGGAACAATACTCTTCTTCAGAGTCAAATCCGTTGAACGAGCTGCCTCTGACGCTCTTTTCTTTCCCGTCTTTGTTTTCAGTCTTTGGTCGTTTTTTTGTCATATTCCATCTCCTTTCTTTTAAAATCATCTACCTGTATGTCATGTCCGCTGCCGCCTGAAAATATATATTTACTAATGTAAGCCTGCTTTTATACAAATACAATGCAATAATTATGCCGAAAACAGAAATAAAATAACGATGCACACAAAAAAACACCTCGATCTCCATATGAATATGGAAATCAAGGTGTTTGCTGCGAGTCTACAGGCTACCGCAGCGGCGTTCCTTTGCCCTGTCTATATGTATTTCCATAGCCAGCGCTCCGGTTTTCACATCTTTGTCTTTAAATGCCTTGAATATAGCTCTATGTTCTTCAAGCACAGTAGAAAGATAATTATCGTCGTATACCGATTCCTGCCCTTTATACTTGAGAAATGTCTGATACGATGACAACATCTTTTTTAGCATCCTGTTGTGGGACGCATCATATATTACCTGATGAAATCCCGTGTTTATGGTGAGCATTTTGTCTATATCATTTCTGAGCGTATAGAATTCCATAAACTCAAAAGTCTCTTCAAGCCGGTCCATTTCTTCTTCGTCTATTCTCTCTATCGCCCATTTAGTTGCCTGAACCTCATAAATCTTACGAAGTTCAAACATATCCTCATAGTCCTGACGGCTCATGCCTATGACAAAAGCGCCTCTGTTGAGGATATTCTCTACAAGCCCATCGGTTTCAAGCTGTCTGAGAGCTTCCCTTACCGGTGTCCTGCTCACCTTGTATTCCCTGCACAGTTCCTGCTCGACAAGTTTCTGTCCCGGTTTGAGCTTCCCGGTCAGTATATCCTTTTGGATCTTGCCGAGCACTCCAGTGGAAATGGGAGCGTTGGTGTTCGGGTCATCAGAATGCTTGTACAGTACCATAACCTGCTCCTTTTACCTGATATCGTCCGATATATGTCTTTGATCTATTTAAGATGTTCTATAACAAACTTCGTAAAGTCATCTGTCGAATTGCCCTGGCTGTTTGAAGTCATGTTAAGGCCGTCCAGTGCCTCGTCAAGGGCTTTATCAAGGGCTGCCGCCTGATCTGCATATCCTATATGTCTAAGCATCATGGCAGCTGCTCTCGTTATGCTGGACGGATTTGCATACTGTCCTCTGCCTTCTGTGATCATCCTCGGAGCAGATCCGTGGATAGCTTCAAACATAGCATATCTTCCGCCCTGGTTGATGCTTCCTGCTGTACCCACACCGCCCTGCATCTGAGCGGCTTCGTCTGTAATTATATCTCCGTAAAGGTTAGGCAGGATGAATACATTGAACTTGCTGTTTGCCGGCTCTTTTATAAGGTTTGCCGCAGTGATGTCAACGTAGTAATCATCAACTTCGATCTCAGGATAATCTTTCGCTACTTCATAGCACAGCGAGAGGAATTTACCGTCAGTTTTTTTCATGATATTAGCTTTAGTAACTATGGTAACTCTCTGATTACCGTTTGCTTTTGCAAATTCAAATGCCGCTCTTGCAAGACGAGTCGTTCCTATGGTCGTAGTCACTTTGAAATCCATGGAAATATCGTCGTTAATATCCACGCCCTGGCTTCCAAGTGCATACTCGCCTTCAGTGTTTTCTCTAAAGAATGTCCAGTTGATATTCTTTTCAGGTATCGATACAGGTCTTACGTTGGCGAAAAGATCCAGTTCCTTTCTGAGTTTTACATTTGCGCTTTCCAGATTAGGCATATTATCGCCTTTTCCAGGAGTCATCGTAGGTCCTTTGAGCAGTACATGACATTCCTTGACTGCCGCAAGCACATCTGCCGGTACTGTTTCCATCTTTTCAACACGGTTTTCTATAGTCAGTCCTTCTATGTCGCGAAGCTCGATCTTTCCTGCCGCGATCTCATCGGCGAGAAGATGTTCGAGGATCTTTTTGCATGACTGAGTGATGATAGGGCCTATGCCGTCTCCGTCTATGATACCTACTATGATCTTATCGAGGCTCTTATAATCAGTCGACTGAGGAGCGTTTTTCATTCTCTCCACTCTCTCAAGCTGTTCTTTTACTATAGTTTCAAATGCTTTCAAGTACTCCATTTCAATTCACCTAACCTTTCATGTAATTTATCTTTCCGCCTTTAAGTATCAGCGCGATCTCAAGTTCTGAGAAATTAGTCTTTGTTTTATAGGTCTTACCTGTCGTCGTGTTTTTCACTTCCACGCTGCCGGATTTTACCTGTTCAGGCGCATTTTCGATCACGAGAGTATCTCCTATGCTGAAATCGTCGTAATCCGCAGGATCTTCGAATACGAGAGGCATGATGCCGCTGTTTATCAGGTTTGATCTGTGTATCCTCGCAAATGATTTCGCCATTACGAATTTCACTCCGAGATAAAGCGGTGCGAGCGCCGCGTGCTCACGGCTGCTTCCCTGTCCGTAGTTTTCGCCGCCTACGATGGCGCATTTGCCTGCTTCCTTACATCTTGCCGAGAATCCGCTGTCGATTTTTTCGAAGCAGTAATTTGCAAGATGAGGTATATTGGATCTGTACGGCAGAAGTCTTGAATCTGAAGGCATAATGTCGTCAGTCGTGATGTTGTCTCCGGCATGGAGAACGACTTTTGCTTCAACTGTTTCAGGCAGAGCTGTATTTCTCGGGAACGGCTTGATATTCGGTCCCATTGCAACTTCAGTGTTTTTCTTATCGTATCCCTTTGGATAAACTATGAAATTATCGTTAGGGGTAAAATCAGTTGCCTGTATATCAGGAAGTTCCTCTCCCGAAGCCATACCGTCGGTGAGAACGCCTTTTACTGCCGATATCGCTGCTGTTTCAGGGCTTACCAGGTAAACATCTGCGTCCAGGGTGCCGCTCCTTCCTTTAAAGTTTCTGTTGAATGTTCTGAGGGAAACTGCTCCTGATTTAGGCGACTGTCCCATTCCTATACATGGTCCGCAGGCATTTTCTATGATCCTTGCTCCTGAATTTATGATGTCTGCAAGCGCTCCGTTCTGCGCCATCTTAGCGAGGATCTTGCTTGATCCCGGCGATATAACGAGGCTTACGTCAGGATGAACTTTCTTGCCTTTGAGGATCGCTGCGACTTTCATCAGGTCTGTGTAGGATGAGTTGGTGCAGCTTCCGATCGCAACCTGATCCACCTTTATTCCTCCTATGTGTTCAACGCTGTCAACGTTGTCAGGGCTGTGAGGCATTGCAGCCAGCGGAGTCAGGGCGTCGAGATCTACGATCAGCTCTTCATCGTATACGGCGTCTTCGTCTGCGCTCATTGGCGTGTAATCTTCTTCTCTGCCTTCCTGTCTCAGATATTCCCTTGTGTTTTCATCGCTTGGGAATACGGAAGTGGTCGCACCGAGCTCTGCTCCCATATTGGTTATGGTTGCTCTGTCAGTAACGGAAAGGCTCTTAACTCCTTCGCCTGTGTATTCAATTATCTTCCCTACGCCGCCTTTTACTGTAAGCTGCTTGAGTACATAGAGGATTATATCTTTAGCGGATACCCATGGTCTGAGAGCGCCTTTGAGCTCTACCTTCACTACTTTCGGCGCTATAAGGCTGTAAGTGCCCTTTGCCATTGCAACCGCAACGTCAAGTCCGCCTGCTCCTATAGCGATCATGCCGAGGCCGCCGCCTGTAGGTGTATGGCTGTCGGAGCCGAGAAGAGTTTTTCCGGGTTTTCCGTAATTTTCAAGATGAAGCTGATGACAGATACCATTGCCTGGCTTCGAAAAGAGCACTCCGTGTCTTTTCGCTACGCTCTTTATGAATTCGTGGTCGTCTGCATTTTCGAATCCTGTCTGAAGCGTGTTGTGGTCTATGTATGCAACTGAAAGCTCAGTTTTTACTCTGTCCACTTCCATGGCTTCAAGCTGCAGGTAAACCATCGTTCCTGTCGAGTCCTGTGTCAGTGTCTGGTCTATCTTTATCGTTATTTCCTCGCCGGGTTTCAGCTCACCCTCGATAAGATGATTTTCCAGGATCTTGTAAGCAAGTGTTTTTCCCATTGTTGTTATACCTCCTCATTTTTTTCTGTGTTTTATGGTTGATTGCGGCCTGTTACGGTCCGTTGTATCTGATTTAAATCCATCGCCGTCGATCTTGGCTGCTTTTGGCCCTTGCGGGCTTGTGAGTTTGTGAGTTTGCGGGCTTGCAGGTTTGCAGGTTTGCAGGTTTGCGAGCGGCTGCGCCCGATTATGGGTTGACTGCGGAGCGATTGAGCTCAATTGCGGGTTTGCAAACTGACGAACTGGCAGGCTGGCGACCGATTGTATTTTGGTATTTCTGTATACGATTATACGATTTTCAAAGACTC
>UQNP01000012.1 GCA_900542385.1 uncultured Eubacterium sp. | reverse complement strand
AGGTATACAAGGCGGTGACATTATGGCGGATAACAACACAATCAAATTAAAGCTGTACACAGTAGCACTGATATACACCTTCTCCATAGGGTTCTCATTCCTCGCAATAAAAAAATGTGTACCCTTTGCAGATTCTCTGACTATACTGACCTACAGATATGATTTCGCCTTGCTTGGGGTCATCGTCTGGTTCACAGTCTGCCGCTTCACAGGCAGGCTTCCCGAAAAGAAAAAAGGCAGGCCAAAATCCAAGCTGTATCTTACAGCTGCATTCTATATAGGTTTTATGGCTCTCCAGATCACTGCCATGTTCTTTGCCACTTCCATAGAAGGCTCTATCGTATTTGCCATAGTACCTATCTGGGCAAAGATAATCGCCAGGATATTTCTCGGAGAAAAATCTACGCTGCTGCAGAATATATTCGTCGTTATAACGGTGTCAGCACTGATAATCCTCATCATACTGGAGGCCACCGACCTCACGATGTCTCTCCCAGGAATCGTGATAATGACTCTGGCAAGCTTTTCAATGGCTATAAGCAACGTATTCATGCGCTACGTCAGAGGCACTTTCAAACCGATCGAAATAACGAAAACCATCGCCGTCGGCGGCTTTGTGATATTCAATGCAGTTTCACTGATAAGAGCCATAGCAACTGACGGATTCGACAGACTCATCGAGCCTGTAACACATCCTCAGTTCCTTATCGCCATAGCTTTCCTCGGTATTTTCTGCATACTGCTGTCTGCGCAGTTCATGGCATACATGCTGGCTCATATGGAGATCGTTCAGTCCACTATATTCGGCAATGCTTCCACAGCGATATCCATAATAGCAGGCGCAGTCATCCTCGGCGAGCCCCTTACAATCTACCACATACTGTGCGCTGCGCTGATACTCGTCGGAGTCATAGGGCTTGCCCTTGCTCCTGCGCCTGAAGAAAACAGCGGGAAAAAACTTGAGGAAAGTAAAGAAAAAAGTAAAAAAGAAAAAACAGAAAGATGATGAAAAACCTGAACATCTTAAAGATGAATAGTTCCCATCATACATTCATCTGCTCATAAAGTAATCACAGCATCGACAAAAAAAGCCATTATAATAAGCGCTGTGCGTTATATTTAAACGCTTTATATTGAGGAGTAAGGAGATTATTAATGGAATTTATCAATACGGTCATCGATATGGCCTCTATATACTACACAACGGCAGTACGATGGGTATTCCTCGCCCTGTCGCTTTTCATACTTGCAAGACAGATACGCTCACTTCTCAGAGCGAGAAATCCTTCTGAAATATGGGCATATCTTGGATGTCCCGACGACACGAGCGTACCTCTCACCCACTGGGAAAATCTCATAGGCAGGAGCCGCGGATGCGACGTCATACTCAACCTCAACAGCGTATCGCGAAGCCACGGCACACTGATAAGAGATTCTGAAGGTGTATGGAAATACAACGATCTCAATTCAAAAAACGGCTCTGCAATAAACGGAGTTCCCGTTACAGAGCCTACTGTTCTCAAAGCAGGAGATGTCCTCACCATAGCAGGCTCTGACTTTACTATATACCCTGTAAGCCTTGAGGAGCGTATGTCAAACATAGAGAAGAGAAAGAAAAAGACCCACCCGGTTTCACCGTGGCCTTCTCTCGTTGCCCTTACCCTTTTTCAGGTACTGATGGTGATACAGTTTAAGATATCTCTCGGCGACGAATTCCCTGCGCAGCTTCCTCTTGCCGTAGGACTCCTCTGCGCTTTGATGTGGGCTTACGTTATAGTGATGCGGATGTTCAAGCGAGTCGGCTTTGAAATGGAAATGATAGCCTTCTATCTTTCCACTCTAAGCCTTGCAGTAACAACCTCCGCCTACCCTTCGACCGTATTCAAGCAAGCATTGTGCGTGGTATTAGGAGTCGCTCTGTTCTTCGGTCTTTGCTGGTTTCTCAGAGACCTTAACAGAACTAAAAAAATAATATACATACTGATGGCTGTCAGCGTGCTCCTGCTGCTTGTAAATCTGGTGTTCGGCACCACCAAATACGGCGCTGCCAACTGGGTAAGCATAGGAGGCTTCACTATTCAGCCTTCGGAGCTGGTAAAAATAGTATTCATATATGTAGGCGCTGCAACTCTCGATGAATTGCAGCAGCGAAAGAATCTGATGCTTTTCATGCTATTTTCCGTCTTCTGTCTCGGCTGTCTGGCCATCATGGGAGACTTCGGCACGGCTCTGATATTCTTCGTGACATTCCTGATAATCTCATTTCTCAGGAGCGGCGATTTCTCAAAACTGATACTGATAGTAGGGGCCGCCGGACTCATGGGAATGATGGTGCTCAGGTTCCGTCCCTATATCGCGAGCAGATTCGACACTTGGGGACACGTATGGGACGACCCTACAGGAGGCGGTTTCCAGCAGGTACAGACCATGGCGTCAGCTGCCAGCGGAGGTATGCCGGGACTTGGGGCAGGAGAAGGCAATTTCAGCGATGTCGCGGCCGCAAGCACGGACCTTGTATTCGGTCTTCTCAGCGAAGAATGGGGACTGATAACTGCCATACTGGCAGTGCTGTGCATAATAACCCTGGGGGTTTTCGCGGTACGTTCAATCATAGCAGGAAGGTCCACCTACTATAGCATAGCCGCCTGCGCAGCAACCTCCATGTTCATATTCCAGACGATACTCAACGTATTTGGCTCCATAGACCTTCTGCCTCTGACAGGGGTGACCTTTCCTTTCGTATCATCGGGAGGAACAAGTATGATCGCATCCTGGGGTCTGCTGTCATTCCTTAAAGCAGCCGACACAAGGCAAAACGCAAGCTTTGCCATAAGGCTGGATAAAAAAGGTGAGTTTGAGAATGAACTGGAGGGAAGCGGACTTGAAAATCCCGAAGAGATCTTCAATGCAGTGGGCTACAACAACACGCATACTCAGCGCAGAAAACCTGACAGGAGAGAATACAGCAGCCGCAGCAATGATACTACGATGATCAAAAGCTCTGATTCGATAAGAAACAGACAGATAAAATACGAAAATATATCCGACGACGAATTCTTTGATAATCTCGAACATATACGCCCCGAACAAAGCTTTGAGGAGCAGTGGGAAAAAGTTGCCCCGTCGGGAAAACCTAAAACAGGGAAATCCTCATCCAAACCTGCCGGAAGATCATCCAAATCATCATCGGCAGCTAAAAAGGATAATCCATATAAATCGAAAGAGCCATACAGACCTTCAAGATCATACAAGCCGGCAGGCAGATCATCAGGTTCATCCGGAAGATCCTCGGCTCCCGCAGGCAGAGGCTCGGGACATCAAAGGGAAGAAAGCGAAAAACTGACACTGGAAGATATATTCGGTGAAGACGGAAAGGGAAACAGGAAAGGGAGATAGAAAATGAAAAAAATAGAAAAACGCGCCATAATGTGTCTCCTTTTGGGCTTTGTCCTCATTCTCGGAGTCTGCGTATTTTCCTACAGATATGTCACTCAGGGAGATGAATGGGTATCATACGAGGGAAACCGCGATGTATACTCGCGCGGAGACCTTGCAAAAGGCTCGCTGTATGACGTAAACGGCAAGGTGCTCATGCAGAATACAGAAGACGGCATGGTCTTCAATGAAGATTCAGACGTGCGCAGAGCACTGATGCACATAACAGGCGACAAAGACAACAACATATCCACAGGAGCCAACAGAGCGCTCACCGATGAGCTGATAGGATACGACCTGATAAACGGTATATATTCTCTCAACAATGCGGGACGCGATATAACTCTCACCCTGGACGCGGATGTCTGCGCTACTGCCTACAGGGCTTTGAACGGCAGGAGCGGAGCTGTAGGCGTATACAACTACGAAACGGGAGAGATCGTATGTATGGTAAGTTCTCCCACCTACGATCCTGAAGACCCGCCTTCGCTCTCATCAGACGATAAATCAGGAGTGTATATAAACAGATTCACTTCCGCCACCTTCCCGCCGGGCTCCATCTTCAAGCTGGTAACAGCGGCGGCAGCCATCGAGAATCTCGATGACGCCTACACATATACGGCAAACTGCACCGGACGTGAGGACTACGGCCACGGAGACAGGGTAACAGACCTTGACGCCCACGGCACAGTGGATCTTGAAAAAGCACTCGAAGTATCCTGCAACGTATATTTCGGAAAGCTTTCGGAAAAACTGGGAGGAAATCTTATCGAAAAATATGTCGATAAGACAGGTCTTGCTGAAAGCATCGACATAAACGGCATAGAAACCGCCGCAGGCAGTTTTGAGTATCCCGAAGGTGGAGTCAACCTGGCATGGACAGGTATAGGTCAGCACAAGGACATGGTGAATCCATGCGCCATGATGGTCTATATGGGCGCTATAGCCAACAACGGCACAGCAGTGATGCCTTCACTGATAAAGCCTACTTCATTTATAGACCAGCAGCTTTCAAAGCTTCCTAAATTCGGGACACAGACAAAAAACATGATAGAAACCTCTACTGCAACGTCTCTGAAAACCATGATGGCAAATAACGTAGAAAACCATTACGGTACAGATATGTTCCCGGGGCTTAATGTATGCGCTAAATCCGGTACGGCTGAAGTTGGAGGAAACAAAGAGCCCAACGCCTGGTTTGCAGGTTTTCTTGATGACGAATCAAATCCTTACGCATTTATCGTACTCGTTGAAAACGGCGGATACGGCACCAGCGTGGCAGGCCGCGTAGCCAATCAGGTACTTCAGGATATAGTAAATTAAACGAATAAAACAACTTTGGAAAGGATGATACATAATATGAAGCACGATATTTCACTGTCAGGAGTTTGTCCTGTGCGGCTCGAATTCGAGCTTGATAACAACATAGTGAGAAATGTTAAATTCACAGGAGGATGCAACGGCAATCTTAAAGCACTGTCCGCGCTTGTTGACGGCATGAGTGTAGATCAGGTCAAAGACAAACTGCTGGGCATCACCTGCGGTTTCAAATCCACTTCATGTTCCGATCAGCTCGCCCGCGCTCTCGTAAAGGCCGCCGGCGAAGAAAACGTCGGAGCATAAACAAAAACATCTGATAAAATATCAGACACCAGACTATAAAACTTGGGGGAAACAGTAAAAATGGGGAAGTTACTGATCAAACTCTTCATCAAAGATCATGAAAACACCGGCGATCCGAAAGTCCGTGAAAGTTACGGAAAATTCGCCGGTGTTGTAGGTATAATATCAAATGTATTCCTGTGCGCAGCAAAAATAATCATCGGAGCGATCTCAGGCAGTATAGCCATAATAGCTGACGGTATCAACAACCTTGCAGACGCCTCGTCATCTATAATCACTCTTGTGGGATTTAAACTGGCTGCACAGCCCGAAGACAAGGATCATCCTTACGGGCATGCCCGTATAGAATATCTCACCGGACTATTTATCTCCGTGTTCATCATCGTCATCGGGATACAGCTTTTAAAAACTTCTGCGGAAAAGATCATTCATCCCGATCCCGTAGAATCCGGATACGTTACTATCCTGATCCTCGTGCTTGCAATACTCGTCAAGCTATGGCAGTCCCTTTTCAATGTCAGCATAGGCAGGAAGATAAATTCTCTGACACTTATGGCCACCGCCGCAGACAGCCGCAACGATGTGATATCAACTTCCGTAGTCCTGCTGAGCATAATAATAAATCACTTCTTCGGAATACAGACAGACGGCGTCATGGGCTGTCTCGTGGCTCTCTTTATCATATGGTCCGGAATACAGCTCGTGCGCGAGACCATAAGTCCGCTTCTCGGAGAAGCGCCGGACGAGGAGCTTGTCGCAAGCATTGTTGATATAGCAAAACAGGAAGAGGACGTTTTGGGCATACACGATCTTATGGTCCACAACTACGGACCCGGCAGAGTATTTGCCTCCATGCACGTCGAAGTCGATGCAGACGGAGATCTCATGAAGAGCCACGACATGATAGACAATCTGGAAAGGCATATAAAAGAATCTCTCAACATCGAATTTGTCATACACATGGATCCTATCCGCGTAAACGATCCGCTCATAAACAAACTCAAAGAGACCGTATCTGGGGCTCTTGCTCCGCTGCCCGGCGTCGAAAGCATACACGATTTCAGGATGGTGCCAGGTCCTACCCATACCAATGTGATCTTCGATGTCGTGCTTGACATCGAGTGTCCGCTGTCTGAGGAAGAGATACAAAAAACCGCCTCCGACGCTGTGAAAGCACAGGCTGGAAACGGTTATTTCGTCGTTATAACTTTTGATAAAGCTTATACTAAGCTCGGCAATGAGAAAGATTTCTGAGCAGCTTTATCTCAGCGGCATATCCATCGAGTTCATTAGGGGTTTCCAGTATGCAGGGAAGCCCTTTTAATTTGTCATGATTTATGACACGCCCCAAAGCTTCGGTCCCTATGGTTCCTTCTCCGATCCTGGCATGTCTGTCCTTATGAGATCCAAGAGGGTTGAGACTGTCGTTTATATGAAGCGCTTTCAGCCTCTCGATACCTATGATGCTGTCGAATTCATCGATAACTCCATCGAGGTCACTTACGATATCATATCCCGCATCGTTCACATGACACGTATCCAGGCATACGCCTATCTTGTCTTTTACCATAACGCCGTCTATGATGGCCTTAAGTTCTTCAAAACGTCCGCCTATCTCGCTGCCCTTGCCGGCCATGGTCTCGAGAAGCACTACGGTGCTCTGCTCCTGGCTCATGACCCGGTTCAAAAGCTCTGTAATAAGCTCTATGCCTTTATCTGTTCCCTGTCCGACGTGGCTTCCGGGATGAAAATTATAGTAATTCCCCGGAATGTATTCCATCCGCTTCAGATCATCTTCCATGACCATCAGGGCGAAATCTCTGACTTTTTCAGTTGCCGAACACGGATTCAATGTATAGGGCGCATGGGCAACTATTTTAACAAAATCATTTTCGCCGGCAAGCTTTTTAAACTTTTCAACATCAGTCTCATCTATATCGCGGGCTTTGCCTCCTCTCGGATTCCTCGTGAAAAACTGGAACGTATCGGCATCTATGCTCATTGCCGTCTTCGCCATATTTTCAAAACCCTTAGACGATGACAGATGACATCCTATGTGGAGCATTCTTCTGTTCCGTCCTTTCCGCAAAACTTCGCTTCCTGAGGTGGACTACAGAGGAGAAAACTGATCTGCGCCTACTTTGCATATAGGACATACGAAATCTTCCGGAAGCTCATCTCCCTCATAAACATATCCGCATATATCGCATACGAAGCCCTTTTTCTTTTCGCTTTCCTTTTCCTGGCTGTCAGCCTCCGCAGTTTCTTCTTCATCTGACTTTCTGCATGAGAACAGTTCCTCTGCCAAAGCCTTTACCTTAGCTTCGCTTTCATCGTTTAATGCCGATCTTATCGTAACGCTGTTATCTGCAAAAATAAGTTCTTTGGATTTCTCCAGCATACCCTTCATCGTTCTCATAGCTGTAGGACCCCATGAGCCGTTTTCTATGAAAGCCACGAATCTGTTCTGGAAATTTCTCTCAGTAAGCGCTTCTATGAAATGCTTCATGAACGGGAACACATCACCGTTATATGTGGTCGTTGCAAGCACCAGCCTGTCATATCTGAATGCATCCTCCACCGCTTCAGCCATGTCGCATCTTGCAAGATCGTTAACAGCTACTGTGACGCCCTTTTCCGACAGCTCGTCCGCCAGTATCTCAACGGCTTTTTTCGTATTGCCGTAGACCGAAGTATAGCATATACATACCCCCGCCGACTCCGGTCTGTAGGATGACCATGTATCGTAAAGATCTATATAGTATTCGAGATCATCCTTCAGCACAGGTCCATGAAGAGGACAAATGATCTCAACACTTAATTTTGCCAGCTCCTTAAGCACTGCCTGTACCTGAGCACCGTATTTGCCTACTATGCCGATATAGTATCTTCTCGCTTCACAGGCCCAGTCTTCTTCCACATCCAGGGCGCCGAACTTGCCGAAGGCATCTGCTGAAAACAGTATCCTGTCAAAGGCATCATAGGTCATCATGACTTCAGGCCAGTGCACCATAGGCGCAAAAAGAAAAGAAAGCTTTCTTGTCCCAAGCATGAGCTCATCTCCGTTCTCCACTTCGCGGCAGTTTTCCAGCTTCATGTGCGGGAAGAACTGTTCTATCATCTTGAACGTCTTTTTATTGCCTACCAGCGTAGTATCCGGATACTCGTTTATAAAGGCTCCTATGGAAGCTGAATGATCCGGCTCCATATGCTGGATTATCAGATAGTCAGGCGCTCTGTCACCGAGAAGCTCTCTTATATTCCCCAGCCACTCCGATGTTTTGCTCTTGTCAATAGAATCGATAACGGCAATCTTTTCATCAAACACTATATACGAATTATAAGCCATCCCATTTGGGATTATATACTGACCTTCAAACATATCAAGATCATGGTCGTTCGCTCCGATGTATACAACGGAATCTGTAATTTTTTTGAACACTTTGTTGCCTCCCAAATTCTTATATTAAAATTTTAAGCAATTTGTTATAATTATAACACAAACGATTGCTTTATTAAAACTTATTAAAAGGAATTGAGTGTAAAATAAAATGAAAAACGAAAAGCGTCCCTGCGTGTATATGCTTTCATGTTCCGACGGAACACTGTACACGGGATGGACATACGATTTCAACAGAAGACTTTCCGAGCACAGCAGCGGCAAAGGCGCCAAATACACCCGCGGCAGACTTCCCGTAAAAGCAGTATACATCGAATTCACCCCCGATAAAAGCTCCGCCCTCAAACGGGAAGCCGCAATAAAAAAGCTTACCGTAAGACAGAAGCTGACCCTCATTTCTTCTCAGCAGAATGCAATAGATATGCTGCCTGCAAAATGATTCGGCGCAGCAAAATGCTGCGTCAATGAGCCTGCAATGATCCGATCCAAAAGCGTTACCGTAAAAACCACGCCTTCATCGTATCGATCACCTGCACCAGTTCATTCTCATTTATTATATAAGGGACCATTGCGTACATATATTTTAAAAACGGTCTGCTGAAAACTCCCCTCTTATACGCGAATTCCTGAAATCCTTCGAGGAATTTTTCATCTTTGACTTCAACACAAAGACATCCGCCCATTATCCTTACCTCCTCTATGCGATCATCTTTGAAGCCCTTCATTTCACGCTTCGTGATCCTCTCTATATTCTCTATCTTTGACATATAGTCTTCATTTTCAAACAGCTCTATCGATTTTAAAGCAACACTGCATGCCAGAGCATTTCCCATGAAGGTCGGTCCGTGCATCAGAGCTTTTTCAGGATCATCACTGTAAAATCCCTCATATACTTTCCTCCTCGTCACCGTTGCGGCATGGCCTATATATCCTCCCGTAAGAGCCTTACCCAGCACCAATATATCAGGAAGCACCGCATCAGCAACAAATCTGTATCCTGTACGTCCAAAGCCTGTGGCCACTTCATCGAAAATAAGCAGCACATCGTACTCATCGCACAGTTCCCTTGCTCTCTTTAAAAATGAAATATCGTACATCCTCATTCCTCCGGCTCCCTGAAGCAGCGGCTCCGCTATGAAACAATTTAGCTCTTCATGATACTTTTTAAAGGCTTCTTCAAGAGCATCCGTACTTGCGGGAATATTATATACGTTTTTCTTTGGTCCGTATGCTCCCAGCACAAAATGATAGTCCTCATCGTCTCCCACTTCCATTGTTTTGAACGTATCTCCGTGATAGGAATGTTCCAACGCAAGCACCTTATTTCTTTTCATGCTTCCCCTGTTGACATAATACTGAAGCGCCATCTTCAGCGCCACTTCAACGCCAACGCTTCCCGAATCTGAAAAGAAACAGCAGTCAAGATCTCCGGGAAGCCAGTCGGAAAGCTTTTTCGCCAGCTTCAAAGCCGGCTCATGGGTGAGTCCCCCGAGCATCACGTGAGAAAACCTGTCCACCTGCTCTTTAACAGCCGCATCCAGCACAGGATGCTTATATCCGTGTATAACGCTCCACCATGACGATATAGAATCTATCATTTTATTTTCTTCAGTGTACAGGTAGACTCCTTCTGCATCTTTTATCATATAGGGCGGCTTCATCGTCTTCATCTGTTCGTAAGGATACCATATCATGATCTTTTCTCCTCGTATATCTGCATTATCTTTTCTTCAGAAATGTCTATGTCTCTATCGTTTTCTCCCACACATGCCAGCACTTCAAGTCCTGTATATATCTCACACATCTTCATATTGTCCTCTTCCATAACATCCCCTTTGTGAAATCTGTTCAGTATTATCCCCCGTACATCCATATTTCTATTCCTCATATATTCGGCAGTAAGGGCAACATGATTTATGGTCCCCAGACCTGCATCTGCAACTATTATGCAGGGAATACCGAAAGTCTTTATTATGTCTTCCAGTCTTATGTCCTCCGCACCTTGCTCATATCTCACGGGGCACACTATGCCTCCCGATCCCTCAACAGTCACGAAGTCGTATCGTCCGCGTACCTTTTCAAATCCTGCTGCAATGACATCCATGTCTATCTGTCTATGCTCAAGGCGCGCCGCCAAATGAGGGGAATACGCTTTTTCATAAACATAGGGGCACATTTCATCCACAGGCTGGAAAATCCCTGACAGCTCCTTTACAAAAACAGCATCTCCCGGTATCAGTCTGCCCCTTTCGTCCCTGACATTCCCGCTCATGGCTGCTTTATAATACCCGGAATTCATGCCCATATCATGCAGTCTTTTCACAAGCAGTCCCGCAACATATGTCTTTCCTATATCAGTCCCAGTCCCGGCAACAAAAATCATTCCTTTTCTATCCATTGAATCTCACCTCGTATCCCATATTTTTCAGCTCCTGCATATCTCTTTCAACGCTTATACCGGACGTAGTGAGCATATCTCCCGATATGGCTGCATTGGCTCCGGATCTGAAACAGCTGTATCCTTTATCCCTCAGCAATCCCCTTCCTCCTGCAAGCCTGATAAAGGTTCCGGGCAGTATGAATCTGAATAATGCTATACATTTCACCGCTTCCTCCTCACCTATGATCCTATTGTTACCAAACTCAGTGCCTTTTATCGGGTTCAGAAAATTGACGGGGATGGATCTTATCCCGAGCCTCCTCGCTGTAAGCGCCATGTCTATCCTGTCTTCCATGCTTTCGCCAAGACCGATTATCCCTCCCGAGCATACATCGAGTCCCGCTCTTTGGGCAGCTTTGATCGTCGCTATCTTTTCATCGTAAGTATGAGTCGTGCATACTTTATGGAAATAATTCCCGGAGGTCTCCAGATTACAGTGTATCCTCGAAACCCCTGCTTCCCTAAGTCTTTTGAATTCCTCTTCTCCCAAAAGTCCGAAGGAAACGCATATCTCCATATCCATATCCTTTTCCTTTAAATTTCTGACCACGGCTTTTATCGCCTCGCACGCGCTGTCCGTCTCTTTTACAGAAAGTCTTTTCCCGGAGGTTACCATGGAGTATCTGAGCACACCCTTCCTGCCGGCTTCTTCGGAATCCTTCACCAGCTCCTGCGCGCTCATCAGGCCGTATACTTCTACGTCCCCGCAGCCGGATCTGACGCTCTGAGCACAGAATTTGCAATCCTCTCCGCATCTGCCGCTTTTGGCGTTCACTATCGTGCACATATCAAAAATATTACCGCAGAAGCTTTGCCGTATTTCATCCGCAGCCTCCGCCAGTCTGCCGGTCTTTTCCTCTGCCAGTATCAGAACTTCTTCTTTCGTGATACTGCCTCCGGCCATTACCTTCTCTTTCATTTCATACACGATATCCATATCTGTTTTCTCCTTTTAAACTTTGTCTATCCATAGTCATATTTCCGCTGTTTTCAGCTATCTTATCATCGCCGACCCTGCCCGTCTCAAACGCTTTGCCAGAAATGCCGCCACGATGCACAGACATATATCTCCCGGCACAGCGAGAATAAAACAGTACAGTACAAGGGGCCAGAAGCCTATGGGAGTGTTTATCACGAAATTGCATATAAAATAGTAATATACCATTCCCACCGCATATACGATCAAAAGTCCTGCAAAATTAGCCGCCAAAAAGCTTTGCACTTTAAGATCTTTTATCTTTTCCGCCATCTTTCCCGTCACATAGCTGGCTACTATAAATCCGATGATATAACCGAAGCTGGGTTTCAATATATACCATATCCCACCGCCCTCTGCAAACACCGGTATCCCTATCAGTCCCAGCATCGTATAAACAGCTGCGCTCAGTGCTCCCAGCCTGCCGCCCATCACAAGACCTGCAAGCGTGGTGAACAAAAATTGCAGTGTGAAGGGTACTAACGGGACAGGTATCCTTATAAAAGCTCCTGCTGCTATAAGGGCTGTAAACAATCCGCACATTATCATATTTCCGGTCCTGTTCCTTTTCACTGCACGCCCCTTCTTTATGTCTTCCTCTGCGGTTCTTATCTTTTCCATACTTTACCCCTCTCCTTTTTCGTCATGTCGTATGCCATTAATTATAGTCAGGCTCAGGTAAATTGTCAACTATATATATTCATTGTCAACCTACGTGAGAGAATGTCTTTCCCCGCAAAAAAACAACGGAGAGTCAAGCTAAGACTCTCCGCCGTTATTATGAAAGGGAATTCATATTTATGAAGGTATTTTTTTCATTTCAATATATTTATTCTTTTAAACAAGAGCTTTCCCTAAAGCTCTGCATCTTTCAAGACCTTTTTCATCAGGTGTTTCATTTACGATAACACTTTCGCACACAAGATTTGCGTTATCATTTTCGCATCTTTCCTCCCATGAAGTCATCCATTCACCGTTTCCCCAGCCATAGGAGCCGAAAAGTGCGATCTCTTTTCCTCCAAGTTTTGATTCACATTCTGTAAACATCGGTTCAAATTCGATCTCCTCAAGGACTTCATCTCCCATGGAAGGACATCCGAACGCAATACTCCCGTAATCTTTTATCTTGTCGGCCGAAAACGCTGCCGACGTCATTATATCCACTTCAGCTCCCGCATCTTTGGCCCCTTCCGCAACAGCATATGCCATGGCTTCTGTATTCCCTGTACCGCTCCAATACACTACAGCTACTTTTTTCATTTCTCCTCCTCCGAATCATTCATACACTCTTCCTTTCACCGCCAATCTGGTGATAGGAGTCCCTTCACATAACTTCATGCAGTATATGTCGGTGCATTTTTTATATTTGCAGAACAGTTTTTCAGCTCTGCACTCATCTTCATACACCTTCCACACGCCTGCAAGCTTGCAGTTTTTACCTCCGTTCTCTATAAATCCCTTTACATCGCCGACAGGATAACCTAAAAACAGACCGATCTCGTGAGGAAAATCATCGCTTTCACAAAGCCTGCATGAAAGCATATCGAGCATATCGGACATACTCTTGTCTCCGTAGCCTCGGCTGAATAAAAGTTCCTTGGCGCCTGCCTTTTCAAAATCCTTCGCCAGTCTGTCACGTCTGTACACATATATAAGCACTCTGCCGTTCCTGTATCTCATTATCTTCGCATATACCCCTTTATGATTCAAAATGCTGTTCCATGAATCTACCACAGATCTCGCGTGACAGCAGTCTGCACATTCACAGCTGAACAAGTTAGCAGTTTTAATCCCCGCAAGAGTTGGCGCGCAGTACATTACAAGTAGATTTTCCGACATATTTCCTCCAAAATCAGATCTGTCTGTTTAGTTTGCTCCTTTTGTTAGTTTTAACTAACCACACTTTTAAAATAACGCGGTTAGTATTTCCTAACCGCGTTTACATTATATTATACCCCTTTTAATATGTCAATATATTTATTCCCCATTCTTCTGCTGAGTAAGAAGTCTCTGGATGCCCTTTGCAGATTCTCCGTAACTTCTCACATCTTTTCCGAGAATATCGCTTGCCCCCTTTTCATCGAGGGAAACAACAGATTTTTCTTCACTTGCATCAGCTGATTTTACTGAATATATCCACTCCACTTTGCCTACTCCCGGTATCAGCGCCAGCATTTGCTCCGCATACATCTCCATATTGCTGTCGAAAGTATTCTTGTCGCTTCTGTTGATCTGCTCAGACAGCTCCAGAGAAAGTACCTGGACACCGCTTTCTTCAGATATAACTGCGCTGTACTCTCCGGCAGCATCCTCAAACTTCATGGCATCAAGCAGACTCACAACTGCTGTCGTATCATTTATATCCGACACTGCATTCTCATAAAGCTTTGCGGCATATTCTTCGGAATCGTCTATATTAAGCTCTGATACGACCGTTTCTCCATTGCTGTCCTGCGTGAGCCCGTCGCTGCTGTCGGACATGAACGTCAGCGCAAGTATCGCTGCAAGCGCTGTAATGACGCATACCGCCGCTATTATAACACTGATGATTATTTTCCTGCTTCCTGCAAATCCACTCATGCTTCACCTTCAGACATACACGATACGTCCTTCCCTTCCAATGCTTGATTTCATGTCTATATGTTATAGCATTTTCGAGTGTTGGATTTGTGACAATTAAAAGACCGTTATGCAAAATCAAAACTCATCTTCTTTTGCAAAGATATACAGTACAAGCTACTGTCCCGCAAACTGACTGTTGTAGAGTCCTGCATAAAATCCGTTTTCTGCAAGCAGGCTTTCATGAGTACCTTGCTCTACGATATCCCCATGATTCATCACGAGGATATGATCTGCGTCCCTTATCGTCGACAGTCTGTGCGCTATTATGAAGCTGGTCCTGTTTTCTGTAAGGTTTGCCATGGCCTGCTGTATCAGCGCTTCTGTTCTCGTATCTACCGAACTTGTCGCTTCATCCAGTATCATTATCGGCGTATCTGCCAGGATGGCTCTGGCTATGGTCAGAAGCTGTTTCTGCCCCTGAGAAATATTGTTGGCTTCTTCATTTATCTCCATGTCGTAACCCTTGCTTTGAGTCTTTATGAAGTGATGTATATGGGCAGCCTTTGCCGCTTCTTCCACCTCTTCATCTGTGGCGTCAGGCTTGCCGTATCTTATATTTTCCCTTACAGTGCCGCTGTTAAGCCATGTATCCTGAAGCACCATTCCAAACATTCTCCTGAGATTTTCCCTTGAAAATTCTTTTATGTCGTGTCCGTCCACCCTTATATGACCGGAATTTACTTCGTAAAATCTCATCAGCAGCTTCACTATTGTGGTTTTTCCCGCGCCTGTAGGACCTACTATCGCTATACGCTGACCTGGCTCGGCCTTGAAGCTGAAATCATTTATTATTATCTCGTCGTCGCTGTATCCGAAATTCACGTGTTCAAACTCTATCTCACCTTTCACCTCTGAAGGCTCCATGGAGAAAGCAGGCTTTTTATCAAGATCGACTTCTTCCTCTTCTTCTATCAGTTCGAACACTCTTTCCGCTGCGGCAGCCGTTGACTGAAGCTGGTTGGCAACATTGGCCACCTGTGTGATAGGCTGGTTAAAGCTCCTTACGTACTGGATAAACGCCTGTATATTACCTATTGATACCTTTCCGTTTATGGCAAGGTATCCGCCCAGCAGACATACGGCAACGTACGCCAGGTTTCCTATGAGCATAGTCACAGGCATCATCACACCTGAAAGGAACTGTGATTTCCACGCAGATTCGCATAATTTATCGTTGTATTCGTCAAAGGTCTCTTGAGATTTATCCTCTCTGTTGAAGGCTTTTATTATATCGTGTCCCGTGTACATCTCCTCTACGTGACCGTTGACGTAACCCAGATATTTCTGCTGATTCTTAAAGTGTCTCTGAGATTTTGATACTACAAGACGTATCACAAGCATGGACAGCGGCAGCACTACGAGGGCAGTCACCGTCATGAGCACGCTTATCCGCAGCATCATTATCAGTATTCCAACTATGGTCGTAAAGCTCGTTATCATCTGGGTGAGACTCATGGAAAGAGTCTGATTGACCGTCTCTATGTCATTTATCATCCTGCTCTGTATCTCGCCGTGAGTCTGACCGTCGAAATATTTGAGAGGCAGCCTGTCAAGCTTTTTAGACATTTTGTCTCTCATCTCATATATGACCTTCTGAGAAACATCTGCCATCAGCCACCCCTGTATAACGCCAAAGAGCAGACACATGCCGTACATGGCAAGCAGGAGCATTAAGATGGAAAACAATCCCTTGAAATCTATTCCTCCTGCCATCAGGCCTTCCACGACTTTGTCAGTGGCATCTCCCAGTATGGTAGGGGATACTATATTGAATATTGTACTGGCTATAGCGGATATGAAAACTGCTGTCAAAGCTATCTTGTGAGGCGCCAGATATCTGCCCAGCTTTTTTATAGTACCGCTGAAATCCTTGGCTTTTTCACCGGGCATCATGTTCGCTCCCGGACCTCCGCCGTGTTTCTTATTTCTCGCTCTGCTCATTTCTCATACCCCCTTTCAAGTTCTTCTTCACTGAGCTGCGACAGCGCTATTTCCTTATATACGCTGCAGGTCTGCATAAGCTGCTCATGAGTGCCTATGCCAGCCATACGTCCTTCGTCCATTACTATGATCTGCTCAGCATCCAAAACAGTATTTATTCTCTGGGCAACTATTATGATGGTGCTGTCGCCCACTTTTTCTCTGAGAGCTTTTCTCAGCGCTTTATCAGTCTTGAAATCCAAGGCTGAAAAGCTGTCGTCAAACAGATATATCTTCGCGTTCTTGACGAGAGCCCTCGCTATGGAAAGCCTCTGTTTCTGGCCTCCCGAAACATTTGTGCCTCCCTGGGAGACTTCCTCATCGAATCCATCTTCCTTATCATTGATGAATTCCATCGCCTGAGCAGTTTGTGCTGCTTCTTCTATCTCTTCATCCGAAGCCTCTTCTCTGCCGTATCTCAGATTGCTGGCGATAGTGCCTGAAAACAGCAGTCCCTTCTGGGGCACATATCCTATCATGTCGCGCAGATCACTCTGAAGCATATCCTTTACATCTACTCCGTCTACGAGCACTGCCCCTTCCGTAGTATCGTAAAAGCGCGGAATAAGATTCAGGAGCGTGGATTTGCCGCTTCCCGTACTTCCTATAATCGCTGTCACTTTTCCAGGCTCTGCCGTGAAGTTTATATCATCAAGAGTCTTTTCATCGGCATCAGGATATGCAAAGGAAACATTTCTGAACTCAACTTTTCCCGCAGGTTTTTCGATCTTCTTCGGATCTGAGCTGTCCTTGATGGCAGGATCTACATCCAGCACCTTACCTATCCTCTGAGCAGAAACCGCCGCTCTTGGTATCATGATGAACATCATGGTGATGTACAGGAAGGACATTATGACGTGCATAGCGTACTGAAGATACGCCAGCATATCGCCGATCATCAGATCCTGAGCTTCCACAAGATGAGCACCTGCCCATATTATCAGTATGCTCACTGCATTCATCACAAACATCAGTGCAGGCATCATAAACGACATCGCTCTGTTGACGAATATATTTATTTTCGTCAGATCTCTGTTGGCGTCATCGAATCTGCCCTCTTCCTTCTTCTCGGTGGTGAACGCCCTTATCACCAGCATCCCTTCCAGTCTTTCCTTCATTATGAGGTTGAGCCTGTCCAGCTTTTCCTGCAATACTTTGAACTTCGGAAATACCAGAAAAAACGCTATGAGCATGATGCATACTATGGCCGCAAGAGCTATGCCTACTGTCCACGACAGCGACACACTGGTGTTCAGCGCTCTTATCATCGCTCCTATTCCCATTATCGGAGCAAAACATGCCAGTCTCAGTATCATTACCGTTGCCTGCTGAACCATCTGCACATCGTTGGTCGAACGCGTTATCAGAGAAGCAGTTGAAAACTCCTCCAGCTCCGCAGCCGAAAAATCCGTTACTTTTCTGAACAGCTCCCTCCTTATCCTTCTGGATGAGCCTGCTGCTATCCTTGCCGCCATAAAGCTTCCCATAATGGAACATATCACGCTCCCGCATGATACGGCTATCATGATGATCCCTGTTCTCCATATATAATCCATATCGCTCATGACTATGCCGTTATTGATTATATCCGACATGTATCCCGGCAGCGCCAGTTCACACATCGCCTGTCCAAACAGGAATGCCAGAGATAAAATTATCAGCGGCACATACCGTTTGTAATATTTCAAAACCGTCCTCATATATCCTTGCCCTCCTTTATAAGTCCTGCCATATTTGCGGTAACCTTAGACAGAAGTCGTCTGAATGTCTCGATCTCTTCCTTCGTCATACCTTCTTCCATACGCTTTTCCATATATCGCATCTGTTTGGTACAGCATCTGTACATCTCTTCCGCCTTTTCAGTCAGAAACAGTCTGTACGCTCTCTTATCATCGGGATTCGGCTCTATTCTCACAAGCCCCCCTTTCGATAACTTCTTTACTGCCCTCGACACGGCTCCCTTATCTATATGGTAACCCTGAGATATATCCTCCTGGGATATCCCCGGATTTTCATGGATCTCCTTGAGATACCATATCTGAGGTCCCGAAACATTGAATTCCCGAAGCATTTTCTCATGGATAATCTTCCCGTGTCTGTATATTATGGAAAATGATCTGCCGTACAAAAATCCTTCTGTATTTCCTTTCATTTTCTACACGTTTTTCCTCCTTAAATCAAAAGCAGAATAGTTGCGCTGACAACTATTCTACTTTCACGAAAGCCTAATGTCAATATGAAATTTTTCTTTTTCATATATTTTTCACTTATACAGCTCCCGCTCCGGTTTTATGCTGCCTACAGCCTTCGCCAGATTCCTCAGAACTCTCCTGTTGTACCTGCTTGCCGGGCCAAGGGGCAGACGGCATCCTCCCACGTCCATCCCCGCCATATTCATCAGCTCTTTCACAGGCACCGGATTCGTTTCGCAAAACAGAGCGTTTATAAGATTAAGATTACTGAGCTGTATCCTTTTCGCCTCATCCGCTCTGCCTTCAAGATACGCCCAAGCCATCCTGTGCACTTCTTTCGGCATTATATTCGCCCACACAGAGATCACTCCCGAAGCGCCCATCGACATAAGCGGTATTGTTATATCATCGTTGCCCGAGTATATGCTGAAATCATCCCTTATCAACGTAGACAGCTTAGCCGCATAAGACATGTCTCCACTGGCTTCCTTTATACCTGCTATGTTCTCATGGGCCGACAGCTCCGCAACATCTTCAGCGGATATACATATACCTGTCCTCGATGGTACGTTGTAAATGTATACAGGGACATCTACACTGTCTGCGATCTTGAGAAAATGAGATCTCATCCCTGTAGGATTCGGTTTGTTGTAATATGGCGTTATGGCAAGAAGTGCATCCGCCCCCATCTCTTCATATTTCATACTTTTTTCTACGGATTCCTGCGTATTATTTCCTCCGCTGTTTGCGATTACCGGTACTCTGCCTCTGCTCTCTTCAACTGCCGTCTGCAATATCAGATCCTGTTCTCTCTCCGTGAGTGCAGGCGTCTCGGCGGTAGTCCCCAGCACCAGTATGGCATCCGTACCTTTTACTATATGCCAGTTTATCAGGACGGCAAGTTTCCTGTAATCAACATCTCCATTATCTTTAAAGGGCGTTATCAGCGCCACTATAGAACCCCTGATCATGTTTACCTCCATACTTTCTCTAAACATCATTTATATTTCTTCTATTGATATATTATTCATGAAAACGGGATTTTGTCAGAAATCTTCAGGCGCTTAAGCTATTACCATTCCCCGCTTTGCATTGACATATCACCATCCGTGGTTTACAATTCATTGGAACGAAGCAATATGATATCCGAAAGGAGATTGTTATGAGCACAAAAGACTCAGTTCTAAGCACATTGGAAAAAAACCAGGGAAAATTCATTTCAGGCGAAGAACTGTCAAATACTTTAAACGTATCCAGGACTGCCGTATGGAAAGCCATAAAAACTCTCCGCGAGGAAGGCTATCCCATCGAAGCTGTGACCAACAGAGGCTACATGATGATGGAGAAAAGCTGGCAGATAACAGAAGACAGCCTCAGAGCCTCCCTGCCGGGCAGATATAAAAACAACATCATACATATATACGACGCTGTGGATTCCACCAATATAAAAGCGCGTCATATGACGCTGGAAAAAGCGGAGCACGGCACTGTCGTCATCGCAAAGCAGCAGACAAAAGGCCGAGGCAGACTGGGCAGAAACTTTTTTTCTCCCGTAGAAGGCCTCTACATGAGTATAATAATCAAACCTGATTTCAGTCTGGAGAAATCACTTCTCGTAACTTCCGCCGCTGCCGTAGCTGTGGCGGAGTCCATAGAAGAGACAACAGGCTGCGAAGCTATGATCAAATGGGTGAACGATGTATACGTAGACGGCAAAAAAGTATGCGGCATATTGACGGAGGGGATAACGGACCTGGAAACAGGACAGATAGAATATCTTGTTATAGGTATCGGCATCAACACCACGGTGAAGGATTTCCCCGACGAACTCAAAGCGACCGCCGGCGCAGTGGAGGGCAATTACTCAAAATCCGCTCTCGCCGCAGACATAATAACGAAAACTCTTGATTTCACCGCCGAAATAGATAAATCATCCTTTATGGATATATATAGAAAGAAAAGTCTCGTCACAGGAAAAGACGTAACAGTTTACAAAGGTCGGTATAAGATCGATCCAAAAGATGAGATCCCGGGCAGGCGCGCCCGCGTTCTTGATATAGCTGATGACGGAGGCCTCGTCGTACTGTATTCCGACGGCTCCCGTGAAAAACTCATATCAGGTGAAATTTCCATAAGACTTTAAAATCAAGGGCAACAGGAGGACAACACAGATGACATCTGAAAAAAGATATCTCAATACTACCGCTATGGTCATGTGCGGTCTTTTCGCAGGACTGACCGCCATATGCTCATTTATAACCATCCCTCTGGGATTCACCCCGGTACCTGTAAATCTGGCGACCCTTGCGGTTTTTCTCGCAGGAGGTATCCTCGGCAAAAAATACGGTACGATCAGTATTCTCGTATATATATTGATAGGAACAGCCGGACTCCCTGTATTTGCAGGCTTTCGAGGAGGACCCGGCGTGCTGGCAGGTCCTACCG
Source organism: uncultured Eubacterium sp. (assembly GCA_900542385.1). GTDB lineage: Bacteria > Bacillota > Clostridia > Peptostreptococcales > Anaerovoracaceae > Lentihominibacter > Lentihominibacter excrementavium. The sequence goes on along the minus strand of UQNP01000012.1, from coordinate 3,098 downwards.
GAGGATACATACTGGGGTACGCAGCAGCCGCTTTCGTAACGGGCCTTATCATTGAAAAATTCTCTGACAAGCGCCAGCTCTCACGGGCAAATTCAGGCAAAGTAACTGCTAAATTCACCATATTTACCCTGTCTATGACCGCAGGCCTTGCCCTGTGCTACTTGCTCGGAACAGTTTTCTTCATGCTCAGCACCGGCAGCGGACTTGTTCCTGCGCTCGTTTCATGCGTCATACCTTTTCTTCCGGGAGACGCAGTAAAAATAGCCGCCGCAGTTATCCTGACCGAAAGACTGAGGCCCTTCATGAGCCGTCTTCTTTTGAGATAACTGCAAAAAAAGGAGTAGTCTCATATGGCAAGCAGAAAATCAAAACTTTCACGTATACAAAAATTTTTTTTGTTTTTCATCTCTGTATCCGTCCTGGCGGCAGCAGCAGTATACATCAGCTATGACAGGATACAGGAAAAGGCCGGTGAATACATGCTGAATAAGCAGGCAGACTCGATCCTGGAAAAAATGTCAGATGAAGAAAAGGCAGGGCAGCTCTTCATTGGATGTTTCTATGATGGTATGCCTGACAGCGGAGAAATCGAAAAATATCATCTCGGCGGAGCAGTACTGTTTAAGACAGCTTTTGAAAACAAGACTGCAAGCGATGTCAGATCATCGATCGAAAAGATCCACGATTCATCCATGATATCTCCTGTCATCGCCGTGGACGAGGAGGGAGGCACAGTTACCAGAATAAGCTGTTTCAGCGAATTCCGCAGCCAGCCCTTTGATTCTCCAAGAAACATATACGACAAAGGAGGCCTGAAAGCCGTAACGGCAGATACCCACGAAAAAAATGAACTTCTTTTAAGCCTCGGTATCGATATGAACATGGCTCCGATATGCGACATCACACTGAACAGCAGCTCTTTCATGTATTCGAGAAGCCTTGGACGCGATGCGGACACTACCTCAGACTACGTCCGCTCCGTTGTAAAGATCTGCGAAAGCGACGGTATCGCCTGTGTCCTTAAGCATTTCCCCGGATACGGTGAAACTGAGGACACCCATGAGTCTTCGGCTGTCGATGACCGTCCTCTGAGCAGCTTTGAAAAAAATGATTTTCTTCCCTTTAAGGCCGGCATAGAAGAAGGGGCTCCGGCAGTACTGTTTTCACACAGCATAGTTCCCGCAATAGATGAGGCTGATCCCGCATCCCTGTCAGAAAAAGCTCATGATATCATACGTGAAGATATGGGTTTTGACGGCATCATACTGACTGACGATCTGTCCATGGACGCCACATCTCACTTCCGGACAGACAGCAGCGAAAGCATCGCAGTATCAGCTTTTCTGGCAGGAAACGATATGCTGTGTACAGGTGATTTCAGAACACAGTACGGAGAGATCCTCGCCGCTGTGAAGTCAGGACGTATCACAGAAGAGAGGCTCGATACCTCCGTCAGGCGCATCATAAAATTCAAACTAAAGGCGGATCTCATCACCGACAAATGATAAAATGACGCTTTTCTGATACATTTTTTCAACAAGTCTTCACAATTTCAACCTTAAATTTGCATATTGCATTGCTATTATTTAGTCACAACAAAGGAACAAGTACTTTTGTTGTAAGGCAAATGGATAGTGAGGGCTGCTAAAAAGTTAAAACACTTCTTCTTCTCAAATCCCCAAAAAAACACCGGCAGCCCTTCCATTATTATCCGTTTGCCGGGATTACACCTCCTACAAATAGTAAATGATGAACAGAGATGCAAAAGAGAGACATCCCCCAATGTCTCTCTTTTGTTTTGTATATAACTGTAACGGTTTTAACAGTTTTTATATCATCATCCCAGCGCCGTATCCAGCACCATCATCATCACAAAACCGAATGCAGCTCCCACAGTACCCAGGTTTGAATGTTCTCCGTTCTGCGACTCCGGAATGAGTTCTTCCACCACCACATATATCATTGCCCCGGCAGCAAAAGATAGGAAATAAGGTATGACAGGTATGAACTGTTCAGCGAGCATTATCGTAACCAATGCTCCCAGAGGCTCCACCACTCCTGACAGCACACCATAATAGAAAGCTTTCTTTCTCGATGCTCCCGCAGTTCTGAGCGGCATGGATATTATAGCTCCCTCCGGGAAATTCTGTATCGCTATTCCTATTGCAAGAGACAAAGCTCCGATAAATGTCATATTCGTTTCTGAAAACTGCGATCCGGCAAAGCTTACACCTACCGCCATACCCTCCGGCAGATTGTGCAGCGTCACCGCCAGCACAAGCATCATAGTCTTTGACAAACCGCTTTTCACTCCCTCCGGCTTATCGCTGTGCCTGTGAAGATGCGGGATCAAGCTGTCCAGTATCAGCAGAAAACCTATGCCCGATATAAATCCGACCGCCGCAGGTACCCATGGGATACCGCCCTTATCCTCCGCCATCTCTATTGACGGGATCAGCAAAGACCACACGGAAGCCGCTATCATCACTCCCGCTGCGAATCCAAGCAAAATTTTCTCCAGCTTCATGCTCAGCTCTTTTTTTATGAAAAATACCATAAAAGAACCTAAAACAGTCCCTAAAAACGGAATCAGCAGTATAGCCGCCATTTCCATATCCATCATCCCCTTTCATTTCTCATCGTATTTATTGCGAGTTGACATCTTTTTTTACCGTAAGTATACTATATAATACCAGAAATTCAAGGAGTGTAAAAATGAGACTCAGAAAAGAAATCGACGAAATGAAGGAAAAAGATATACTTCTAATAGCAAAAATTTCCGATGCACTGGCACACCCGGCGAGAATAAAAATTTTCCGATATATCATGCAGCAGAACAAAGAACGCACTAAAGTATGCAACAAAGATCTCGTAAACTATTTCGACTATTCGCAGGCCACCATATCTCAGCACGTTAAAAAGCTTGCAGATGCCGGTCTGCTCCAGGTCAAAAAGGAGGATCGCTTTTCATACTATTACGTGCATCTGGGCACCCTCAACGATTACTTAGTCGCCACGAAAAAATTCGAAAATATGGAGCCCTGATCCTTTATCTATTTCGGTCTCGTCTATCACGAGACCTTTTTCATTGAAAGACG
>UQNP01000011.1 GCA_900542385.1 uncultured Eubacterium sp. | reverse complement strand
TGACGAAAAAATCGCAGAATTAGAAAAAAATAAAGTTATACAGATTTCTTAACGGGAGGGATAAAGTATGAAAATATTGGAAGGTGTAACAGTAATAGATTTCACACAGGCTTACAGCGGTCCTTTCTGCACCATGCAGCTTGCGGACTTCGGAGCTCGAGTCATAAAGATAGAACGAAGAGGAGTAGGAGATCAATCAAGAGAATGGACGCCGTTTAAAAACGGGAACAGCGGATATTACGCAGCCATCAACAGAAACAAAGAAAGCATTTCTCTTGACATATCCAAACCCGAAGGCGCAGACATAATAAAAAAAATGGTCAGAGACGCCGACATCGTAGTCGAAAACTTCAAAGTAGGTACGATGGCTAAGATGGGTCTCGACTATGATACTCTGAAAAAAGAAAATCCCGCACTTATATATGCATCTATTTCCGGATATGGGCAAAACGGTCCCCTCAAAGGACTGGCAGCATACGACAATGTGATCCAGTCTGTCAGCGGTATACAGGAAATGACAGGATTCCCGGATGGTGTTCCTACGAGAATAGGTCCTGCTATAGGTGACAATTTCACCGGTCTTACCATGACAGTAGGCATCCTCATGGCTTACTACAACAGGCTCAACACCGGCAAAGGTCAGTACATAGATGTTGCAATGCTTGATACGATGTTCGGCATACTGGAAAGCCCGATACTCTTCAAGGAAGTGCTGGACGAAGAGATAACAAGGTGCGGCAACAGCGATGTTACATTAGTACCATACGATGTATATCCTTGCAAAGACGGATATTTTTCAGCAGGACTTGCCAGTGATTCAGGATGGGACAGATTCTGTCAATGTATAGAAAAGCCTGAGCTCATAGAAGATCCCCGCTTCGTGGATAACGATGCAAGATGTAAGAATTACGATATAATAACCCCTGTCATCACAGAATTTTTTATGACAAAAACAAAGAAAGAACTGGCGGATATCTTCTCGGCAGCTAAGATCCCTAATGCTCCCGTATCTACCATACCTGAACTGATGCAGCACCCGCAGATCAAAGCACGCGGCATGTTACAGGAACTGGATGATCCGGGCGTAGGAACTTATCCGGCAATAGGCAATCCTATGAAAATGGAACCTTCCTCAGCAGAACTCAGACATGGAGATCCTCTCATGGGGCAGGATACCAAAAACGTTCTCAGTGATTTCGGGTTTACCGCGCAGGATATAGACGATTTTTTGCAAAAGGAAATAATATAACAGCGAGGTAACTATATGGAAAATTTAAACAAGAAAAAAACTAAACTTTCCGAACGGTACGAAATAATACTCATGGCGATAAGTGTCCTGCTGATAGTTGCTTTCGTTACCGGGCTCACCTTGTTCCCTGAAGAGGGCAACGCACTGGCGAACTCAATACTAAAGCTTCTCACTCATACCTTCGGATCGCCAATAATGATCATAACCCTCGTTATTTTGCTCTTCCTCATAGGCATATGCTTCACTAAATACGGTGACATACGGCTCGGAAACGAAAAGCCTAAATACAAAACGATCACTTGGGTGGCAATGATGTTCTTCTGCGGCAACGGAGCCGGCACAGTGTACTGGGCATTTCTCGAATGGGGACATTTTTTCAATGCTTCTCCTCAGCTAAACGGCGCAGAAATCGATGAGGCCATGAAATACGAACTATCAATGGCATACGATTTCATGCACTGGGGACCTTCTGCATGGGCAATGCTGTGTGTATTCGCTCTGCCTTTTGCATATCATTATCACATAAAAAAAGATGAAGAACTTAAGCTGAGCGCTATATGCAAATACGCCGTAGGAGAAAAGCATACCCATGGACTTTTCGGCAAAATAGTCGATTTCATCTTCATATTCGCAGCCGTCGGTTCCATAAGCATTACAGCGGGAACAAGCGCTTCGACCATCGCATCAGCGCTTTCAGATCTTTTAGGTATACCTAACACTTTCGCCCTTTCAGTAGTGATACTTCTGTTTGTCGCAGTGATATACTCATTCACATCGGCTGTAGGTATCGAAAAAGGTATGAGCAAGATCAGCGACTCCAACGTATATCTTTGCATGGTACTTCTCGCTTTTATCCTTATCGCAGGACCTACAGGATTCATCATAGACTCCATGCTAAATTCTCTGGGACTTATGTTCGATGAATTCGTACGAATGAGTACATGGACAGATCCTGTAAACGGCTCCGGATTCCCTCAGGACTGGACTGTGTTCTACTGGATATACTGGTTTACTTTCGGCCCTTTCACCGGACTGTATGTGGCTAAGATATCCAAAGGAAGAAAAATAAAGGAAATAATAATAAATATGCTGTGCAGCGGCTCTATGGGGCTGATCCTGTTCTTCGGCATCGTCGGAGGCTACGAGCAAAGTCTGCGTATAGACGGTATACTTGATGTTCCCGGTATGCTGGCAAATGGGGAAGCTGAAAGTATAGCGGTATCTGTTATCAATACACTGCCGTTCAGTAAAATAGCTCTTATCCTGTATCTTTTCGTTATAGTACTGTTTCTGGCAACTACGCTTGATGCCTGTGCATTCACACTTTCCTCGACGGTATCGAAAAAACTCAGACCTGACGAAGAGCCTAACAAAGGACTCAAATTCGCATGGTGTCTAATATTAATACTGCTTCCTATAGCAGTAACTTACGCAGGTACAAACATAGATACGATAAAATCCATTGTGCTTGCCACAGGGCTTCCGCTCGTAGTACTATTATTCATTGTTTACTTCGGCTTTCTCAAAACCATGCGGAAAGACTACCGTGGCAAGACAAAACTGGATATAATAAAAGAAAGCAAACTGGAAAAATAAACTATGTAAGATAAAATGATAATGAACGCACCGCCTATTTCTCTACAGCGGTGTGTTCTGATTTTCACACACAAACATATATCCCTAATAAAAACATGATATAATAAATCATTACGTTTCACCAATGCAAATACAAAGGAGATGGCAACAAATGCTGCTCAACGAAGAACTCACTTTAAATGAACTCATAAGAATCCTGGACAACAGCTACGACGAAATATTCATATGGGATGAAAATTACAGAGCAATCTACTGCAATAATGCAGCCTACAGGCATATAGGCGTTTCATCAGGAGACATACTTGGCAAGACTATCGACGAATGTACTGCCAATGAAAATTGGTGGCATCCCACCTGTGTAAAGGCTACATTCAAAGAAAAAAGGGCTATAATACAACGGCAGAAAACCTTTTTAGGTCTTAACATCACAACTATATCCATCCCTGTCTTCGACAGACCGGGACACGTAAAATACGTACTGCAAACAGCAAGGCAGGATGAGTCCGAATTGTTCAGGATGATGTCTCCGAATATGCCGGACTATACAGACAACGATACAGAAACATCAGTCAGCAAAACTTCCATAATTTACAAAAGCTCCGTAATGAAAAAGACCATGGAATCCGCAGATAAGATCGCTTCAACAGATGCAACCGTTCTGATACTCGGAGAAACCGGAACCGGAAAAAGTCTCCTTGCCAAGTACATACATGAACACAATCCTCGGCACGAAAAACCTTTTGTTTCCATAAACGTATCAAGCCTTAATCCCAACATCATAGAATCAGAGCTTTTCGGATACGAAAAAGGGGCTTTTACGGGCGCAGACAAGGAAGGAAAAAAAGGGCTATTTGAAATGGCTGACGGCGGCACCATTTTTCTGGATGAAATAGGTGAACTCACCTATGAACTTCAATCAAAATTTCTCCACACACTTCAGGAAGGGACCATCACTCCCGTAGGCTCCGGTCAAACAAAAAAGCTTGATCTGAGAATAATATGCGCCACCAACTGTGAACTGAAAAACATGGTAGCTGCCGGAAAATTTCGAGAGGATCTGTACCATCGTTTGAATGTATTTGATATTATAATCCCTCCTATAAGAATGCGTAAAGATGATATCAAACCGCTATGCGCATACTTTCTCCATCTATTCAATAAAAAATACAATAAGAACGTGGACATCTCAGAAGATGTTTTATCTCTGTTCTTCAGATACCCGTGGCACGGTAATGTAAGGGAACTTTCAAATGTCATAGAACGCGGCGTTCTCAGCGCAGAAGGGGATGTATTCGGGTTCAATTCACTGCCGGAAACATTTTTCAGCATAGATAATATGAAAACCTCCGATTTCAACTGTCCATTTTCATATCAAAGAGCAATGGAGGATTATGAATCCAATATAATACGTGAAGCATACAAACGTGCCGGCAGCAGCCGCAAGCTTGCGGAATATCTGCAAATAAGCCAGACAAAAGCTAATAAGCTTATACAGAAATACATTACCCAACCTCCAAAGAAAAATTGACGCAGACTTTTTTATCATGTAAACTGATATAAGTCGAATGGGAGGTGAGAAATATGCTCAAAATCTATAAAACGCGCAACGGAATCCTTTCAGAAACAACGGAACATGAAGAAGGCGTATGGGTGGACCTGGCTAACCCTTCTCCGGAAGAGATCAACACTATAGCCGAACAATACAAAATCGACGCAGATGACATCATAGCCATACTCGATGACGAAGAAACATCTCGAGTCGAGCAAAGCGAAGGATATACGTTTATCCTTGTTGATATCCCAAGCGAAGAAGTGCGCCACGACAGGGCTGCATATACAACGATACCTCTGGGTGTATTTCTGACTAAACACAACATCATCACAGTCTGCGCCGAACAAAGCGATATACTTTCATCTTTTATAAAAAGGACCAATCAGTCTTTCAGTACAAAAAAACAGACACGCTTCGTATATCAGCTCCTCTACGCCGTAGCCGTAGAATATCAGCGGCTGCTCAGATACATCGACCGCACACGAAAGGATATAGAAAACAGAGCTATAAACAACAAGACAGAAGATACCGATCTGATAGACCTGCATGAACTCGAATCCAATCTTGTATATTTCACTGCATCCCTCAAATCCAATATGCTGGTGATCGACAGACTCGTGCGCTATGAGAGAATAAAACATTATTCTGAAGACACAGAGCTCCTTGATGATGTGGTGATAGAAAATCAGCAGGCTGTGGAAATGACCGATATATACATCAACATCATGCACGGCTCAAGAGAACTTATATCAAACATCATAAACGACAAGCTCAACCGCGTAATGAAGCTTCTTACAGCAATCACTCTTGTAATGGGTATACCTACCATAATTTCCGGTATCTACGGTATGAACGTGGACGGACGCTGGATGCCTCTTTCTGAAACAGCTCATGGATTCGGTATCATCTGCATCGGAACTGCTGTAATATGCATACTTGTTCTGATAATAATGAAAAAGAGAAAGCTTTTGTAAAGACAACTGTCCTAAGCTTTCTCTTTTCATCTTCATTTATTTTGAAGAATCACTCTCAATGATCTGCTTTATTTCCTTTTTTTCTCGAAAACAGTATAAGCGATAAAGCTCCTATACCAGCAGCACACATAAGTGCTATCCAAGGAATCATGTTGAACGTATCTCCCGTCTGTACAGCTTTGCCTGCGTCATGTCCCTGACCATTATCATTATTTCCGTTTGTCGCTCCAGGAACTGAAGGCTCTGTAGTTTCAGCAGTCTGTTTTGGCGTAGCTTTCCATACAGCATAGTAGAACTGTCCCGCCTTTCCAGCGTCTCCGGCATTTAAGAACTGTGTTTCATTAGTAATATCTTCAGCTCCGGCATATGCACTCGTATCAGCCCATCCCATAAAATCATACTGCACATCATTCACAATCCCCGACGGCATATCAGGAAGTGTCAGATCATCTTCCTCAGCATCAAGTTTTATAGAAAAAGCCTCACCTGGTATCCAACCATTAACGATAATTTTTCCTAAATTGCTGAACTGTCTTATAACAGGCATTCCCGCATTGCTATCGCCTATCACTTCATCTTTAATCAAATTTCCAGTTATCGTATTATCAGCAAAAGTGAACTCTGTGTTTTCATCAACTGCACACCTGCTGCTGAACTGAATTATTCCTCTGGTATTTTCTTTGCCCGCAGCTGCATATTTATCTATGGTATCAAATGTATTACCTGTAATTTCAAGATTGCTTCTTGATACAGAGCCTTCAAAATATATAGCGCCGCTGCAATTACTGAATATATTGTCTTCAATCACAGCATTACCAGTATAAATATCTTTCAATGCATATGCATTGTATACATTACTGAACGAACAACCTGTAATCGCAGTATTGCGATCAGCATTGATGTTCTTGTCATCTCCAGGTCCGTAAGGACTAACTATTATTTTTTCAAATGTACAATTCGTTACACTGACATTCCCGCTATTCAAAAACTGAAACTCAGCATTTCTGATTTCATCTTTTGTATAATCTTTATTGATACCGCTCCAACCATCACTATGATTCGGAATGTCTGCCGGTACATATTCAAATCTTGCATTTGATATTTCTAAATCCACATCTTTTCCACTGAGGATCTGATACTGCGCATTGTTATTTTGTATACGGTGTATTACATTAACATTCTCATCGGGCTCCCACTTAACAGTAGCCCCTCCTCCATCGAACTTGCCATCCGCTTCAAGATCCTCTATAAATTCACTGAAAGTTATGATGTTGTTATCCTGTGCAAAGACTGATCCCGGAATCAAAGTAAACACCATACACAGCGCAAGGATTATAGATACTCCTATCCGTTTTTTACATTTCATCGTACTTCTCTCCTTATCTGCTCTCCCCTAAGAGCTCTTCTCCTGTTGCCAGTCATAACGACCCTAATCCAAACAACCACATAATTTGCATTATGTGGTTAATTGCATACGTTGCATAAACTTTTACTGCATAAAACCCTATATCTAAAACATTTTTAAAGGATTTTTTGATCAGATAAAAAAATTTTTTCAAGATTTGCAAATAAAGATACCCTTCGTACTTTTATCAAAATACGGAGGGGTTGTTTAACATACGATAAAACGGTTTTAGGCGATAAGCTCTATTGACATGAATAAATATTTTAATTATACTGTCATTATCTATTTACAGTTTATTTGCAGTCATTTGATTTTTACCACATAATGCAAATTATGTGGTCATATCACTAACCCCAAAGTATCAAGAATTCTGCGATGCTCATACCCTGAAGTTATGATATATATACGAGTGGTGTTAATACTGCTGTGCCCGAGTACATCGGCAAGTTTCGCGATATCCTTTTCTTTATCATAAAAACACTTTGCAAACAAATGCCTGATATTATGCGGGAATACTTTTGAATTTTCTACTCCCGCCCTTTCCCCTAATCTTTTAAACATTTTCCATATATTTGATCTATCCAGCGGTTTCATATTTCGAGTCACAAAAACCGGTCCTGCATCAATATCTTTCCGCGTTATATAATGTTTCAACTGTTTTTGCAGTCTGCCGGATATCAATATCACTCGATTTTTTCCTTTCAGCAAAATACACGCCTCTCCTCTCTCAACCGCTTCCACAGTTATATACTTTAATTCCGATACTCTTATCCCTGTACCTCCAAGTGTTTGTAAAATCAAACTCAATCTCTCATTACCGCTTTTTTCCGCATATCTTAAAAGTTTCAGATAATCCTTCCTTGTAAGCTCTTTCTTTTGCGAGCAGTATATCTGTTTCTGTATTCTTATACACCGAACTTTTATATCACTCTTTCCTATGTATTCAAGGAAACTGTTTACTGCTGCTATTTTTGCATTGACGCTTGATATTCTATACTGTTCACATAATTTCTCCTTATATGCTATGACTTTTGCTTTTGTTAAAATTTCACCGTCTCCAAGCTCAGAAATAAATCTTTCCGCTTCCCTCAAATACTGTACTATAGTCGAATCGCATCGCTCTTTTTCTTCAAGATAAACTTTATACATGTCAAGTATTTCACGCATTTTCTTTCCCCCTTTCTACTGCGATACATTTATGGTTAATCCCATAAATCCATTAAGAAATTACCCATCTGACTGATAACGATATTTTAGCATAAAACAATCTCTTGATAGAGCGTTATGCTTTTATAAACCTTTCCTGCGTATATCTTCCGCCAACATATTAAAACAGGAGACCAAATGATAGGCCTCCTGTTTTTTATTAACTTTAGCTTTGTTATTTTTTAAATATTTAATTTCTTACGCAGGTTTTCTATTTCTGTCTGCTGTTCACATATCTTTTGCTGCTGTTTTTCTATCATTTTCTCCAAAATCACAACATGATCATCTGTCCTGAAGCTATCTTCTTCCTCATATACTTTTTTCAAGTCCGGATCCTGCTCCATGCATCCACTGCAGAATTTTTCTTTCCATCTGGCACATGCACGTTCTATACGCTTTGAGCCTAACGCTTTTTTGTACAAAAAAACATCTCGAACCTTTGATATTTCAAAAGTCCGGGATGTTTTATACTTATCCCCGTTTACGTTCTGTTTTTTACAATCTTCTCAATATATCCACTACTTCTATCTTTTCTGAAGCAGTATCCGCTACATCCTTTATAACTCTTGCAGGTATACCCGCAACTACAACCCCCTCAGGTACATCATCCACAACTACAGCTCCCGCAGCCACTACGGAGCCCTTTCCGATCCTGCACCCTTCAAGAACTACAGCATTCGCACCTATTACTACATCGTCTTCCACAACTACAGGCTGTGCGCTCGGCGGCTCGATGACTCCTGCAAGCACGGTGCCCGCTCCTATATGGCAGCGTTTTCCGACTGTGGCCCTTCCTCCCAGTACGGCGCCCATATCTATCATCGTGCCCTCACCTATGACAGCGCCAATGTTTATTACAGCACCCATCATTATCACGGCATTATCTCCGATCTCCACTTTATCCCGTATCAAAGCGCCCGGCTCTATTCTCGCTTTTACATTTTTCATGTCTAGAAGAGGTATAGCCGAATTTCTGCAATCGTTTTCTACAACGTAATCTTCTATCTTATCCGCGTTTTCCGCCAGGATTTTTTCCACGTCTTTCCAGTCTCCGAAAACTATCTTATCTCCGCTTCCGAAAACTTTACATCCTTCAAAATCAACGTTTTCCTTTTCCTTTACATAGACCTTTACAGGTGTCTTTTTTTCTGCATTCCCTATATATTCTATTATTTCTCTTGCTTCCATGATCTTCTGTTCTCCTGAAATATGAAGGATATGTTTTTATCCTTTCTCATCTTCACATTGTCCTATATTTCTTGGCCTGTTTTCCCATCAGCCGAAAATGACTTCTTCCATAGTATAAAATCCCTTGCTTACTCTCTGTGTGAACAGCGCCGCCTTGAGGGCTCCTGCGGCAAATATCTTCTTGGAGCCGGCGGTGTGTTTTATTTCCAGGATCTCATCCTCTCCCGCGTATATTACGGTATGCTCTCCTGCGATCGTACCTGCTCTTACAGCATGGACTCCTATTTCATGACCGCGCTTCCTGTTGCCTTCTCTGCCGAAAACATGATCAAACTCATCTGCCGGATCTGCCGCTTCAAGGAGCATTTTAGCTGTACCGCTCGGTGCATCCAGCTTTTTATTGTGATGCTTTTCTATTATCTCTATATCAAAGCTTCCCGAAAGTATCGGTGTTATCTCCGATATTATCCGCTTCATTATATTTACTCCCATGGAGTAATTGGCCGAAAACACTACGGGAACTTCCGTGCCGAGAAGCTCTATTTCCGCCTGCTGCTCCTCACTGTACCCGGTAGTGGCTATGACTGCCGCACAGTTTTTCTCCGTGCAGTATTCCTTTATCATCTCCAGATTGGCAGGATTGCTGAAATCTATCACGACATCAGCATCGCCTGCATCTGAGAGTTTTTCACCTTTGAGAGGATCTATTATCCCCACAACTTCAAAGTTTTCATCCTGCTCCGCCATCTCAGCGAGAACATTTCCCATGGCGCCTCCGCCTAAAATAACTGTTTTCATGATCTTTCCGTCTCCCTATAAAAGTCCCAGTTTTTCCATTTCAGATTTAAGAACGGCTTTAGTATCCTCAGCCATCGGACAGAGAGGCAGTCTGTATCCTCCGACATTGAGCCCGACGAGATTCATCGCTTCCTTTATCGGAATAGGATTTGTTTCGATAAACAGCGCATTTATGAAATCAAGATATTTTATCTGCATATCTCTTGCCTTTTTCACATCGCCGTTGAGATATGCCATTGCCATATCGTGAGTTTCCTTTGGAAGTATGTTCGCCAGCACCGATATAACTCCTGCGCCTCCCATGGAAAGCAGCGGCACGTTTATATCGTCATTGCCGGAATATATATTGAAGTTATCATTTATCAGTTTTGAAAATTTGCATACGAGAGACATATCTCCGCTTGCTTCCTTTATTCCCACTATATTTTTGTGTTTGCTTATCTCAGCCAGAGCTTCATAGGAAATAGTCACTCCTGTTCTTCCCGGTACGTTGTAAACATAGACAGGTGTGTGTACTGCATCAGCCACCTGAGTAAAGTGATTGACCATACCCGCCTTGCTCGTCTTATTGTAATAAGGCGTTATTACCAGCAGTGCGTCAGCGCCCATTTTCTCGTATTTCAAACTCTGCTCTATGGCAACCATCGTGTTGTTGGAGCCGCTTCCTACTATGATAGGGACTCTTCCCTTTGCCTGCTCTATGGATATCCTCGCTATCTCATCCTCTTCCGACAATGTGAGAGTAGGCGTTTCCGCCGTCGTTCCCAGCACCAGTATGGCATCTGTCTGCTGTTCTACATGCCAGTCTATAAGCTCTCTCAGTCTCTTGTAGTTTACGCTCCCGTCTTCGTTAAAGGGTGTGATGAGCGCTACTATTGAACCTCTTATCATTACCTTTCTCCTTCCTTAAATCTCAACGAACTTTCCGTCGAATATCTTCACTGACGGGCCCTGCATATAGACATGCCCGCCGTCTCTTATTTCTATATTCAGACTTCCCAGAGGCAGCATCACTTCCGCCGATCTTTCGCACAGACCCTTCCTGCTTGCCGCCACTACGCAGGCGCATGCTCCGGTCCCGCACGCCAGCGTCATTCCCACGCCTCTTTCGTATGTCCTCATTTTTAATGTATTTTTATCTTTCACCGATACAAAGTTTACATTGGTTTTTTCTGAAAACACCGGATGATTGCATATCAGCTTTCCGGCTTCTTCCATAAGCTCCTCATCGAGCTTTCTTCCAAAGCTTTTTTCCACGTCGTCAGCAAACACCACAGTATGGACTGTCCCCATAAAAAAGCTGTCTACCTTTAAGTTTACTTTTTCTACGCCTTTCCAGTCTATTTCTATTTCACGGCCGAGAAAATCATCCTCCGCACTGTCAACTCCTATAGATCCGGGGAAAAATACAGGAGTGCCCATATCTATCTTTACCTGAAACGGATCGAAGGAAACTACATCGACTATCATGTCTCCTGCAAGCGTCTTTACAGGATAACTTCTGTCCCTGCGGATATTTTCATCATAGCAGAAATTTGCAAAACATCTTATACCGTTGCCGCACATAGGCGCTCTGCTTCCGTCGCGATTGAAAAACACCATCTCAAGCTCAGGCTCTTCCCTGACTGCTATCAGTCCGTCAGCTCCTGCACCTGTATGCTCAGCGCACGCTTTTACGGCAAAATCTCCGTAAGAAGCTTCCGTAGCTCCGCTTCCCGTATATTCTCTCAGGTCCTCTTCTTTCACTATCACGAAACTGTTGCCGCATCCGTGATATTTGGAAAATGATATCATTGGCATCCCCGCTTTCCGGTTTTCTTTCACGATCTCCATGACGTCACGTATCCTGTTAAAGGTGGAACTCTCTGCAAAGAGCTATTGCCGCTTTGAGTTTGTCATCCATCTCCACTGTGACCGATATGGATATTTCCGATGTAGTTATATGGTAATACTTAACGTTGTTTTCTGCAAGTATCCTGAACACTTCTCCGGATACTCCCGAATGTGTGGCCATGCCGACGCCTACCAGCGATATTACTGCAAGACCTTTTTCTCTGTCAACAACTATCGAATCAAAGGCTTTCTGATTTCCCAGCTCTGTCATCAGCACTTCGCCCTGCTTGTCATCGCAGCTGAAAGATACGGTACATGTGCCGTCTTGTGCCATCTGCTGAGAGATCATATCCACGTTGATCTCAAGCTCTCCCAGTATCCTGAAGCATTCCGCAACGGCTTTACCGTCGGAAGGCACTTTTCTAAGCGTAAATATCGATACTTCATCCTGGATGCCCATTCCTGTAACAGGCATATCCTCCACACGGAGGTTTTCATTAACAATCATTTCTTTATTCACGATATATGTTCCTTTACTTTTATCTTCTTCCAATGACTTACCTAAAAATAACTTTACGTTGTATTTTTTCGCCAGCTCGACCGCTCTCGTCTCCACTTTATCGGCGCCCAGATTGGTCAGCTCCATCATTTCCTCGTATGTTATGGCTCTGATAGGCTTTGCCTCGTCGTATATCTGCGGATCTGCCGTATACATACAGTCTGATGTGGTATATATCTCACAATCCCACCCGAAATAAGCGGCGATCCCGACAGCCGTTATGTCCGAGCCGCTCCTGGCTATGTCGATGATATCCTTGTTTTCATCGATACCCTGAAATCCTGCAACTACAGCTATCTTTCCGCTCTTTACTATCTCCTCTACTTTTTCTGTATTTATCTGCCTTACTCTTGCGTTGGCGCTGTATCCGCCGTAATCACCGACAAATCCGCTCTGCGTGCCCATCATGGACTGAGCTTCAACGCCAAAATCGCAAATCGCTGTCGCAAGCAGCGCTGCCGCCTGCTGTTCTCCTGCCGCCAGCAGAGCTTCAAGCTCTCTTTTCGGGATGTTTTCGCCGGCCTCTTTTCCCATAGCTATCAGGTCTCCCGTCGTATGACCTATATTGCCTACAACGATCACCATGTTTTCATACTGATCTTTAAGCTGTGCTATATGCTTTGCAACTTCTCTCAGCTTGGTCATGGAGTAAAGACTTCTGCCGTTGTATTTCTGTACTACACTGCTAATTATCATCGCCTCCCGTCTTAATTTCTCAACTATATCGATTACCCTATATCGAGGGTATACTGGTCTTCAAAAGTTTCCCTTTTTATTACAAGTCTTGCTTCTCCGCTCTTTACAAACACCACCGCAGGCCTTCCGAGCCTGTTGTAGTTGCTTGCCATTGAATACCCGTATGCGCCCGTGGAACATATGACTATCAGGTCCTTCGGTCTCACTTCAGGAAGCTCTGCTTTTTCTATCAGCACATCTCCTGATTCACAGTTTTTACCGGCTATGCAATACGTTCGCAAGCTGTCCTTTCCTTCACTTTCCGATGTCCCTTCTTCCATCTGAACATCTTCCCTTCTTCCTGCCAGAACAGCTTTGTATTCAGCTCCGTAAAGCGCCGGCCTTATATTGTCGCTCATACCTCCGTCTACGAAAATATAATCCCGGTCTCCGCTTTTCTTCATGTCACCCACTGTATATATAGTATATCCCGCTTCTCCTACCATCGCCCTGCCGGGCTCTGTAACAAGCTTCGATATTTTTACACCTTTTTCTCTGATACATCTTTCTGTATATTTTACCATAGCGCGGCACATTTGTCCCAGGGAAACCGGATTATCCTCATCAACATACTTTATGCCAAAGCCGCCTCCGATGCTAAGCTCTGTTCCTTCTTCCCCGCAAGTCTTCTGCCCGAGACTTTCCTGCATTTCTTTGATGAAATCCGTCATGGTATCGATGGCCTTCTCAAAAGATCTCACATCGACTATCTGTGATCCTATGTGGCTGTGATATCCTCTGTGGTCCACGTATCTGCTTTCTCTTAAAAGTTTTGACGTCTCAGCTATGAGCTCTCTGTCTTCTATATGTATACCGAACTTGGAGTCCGGTCCCGCTGTCATTATGTACTCATGGGTATGCGCTGATATCCCCGGATTTATCCTGATCACCGCACCTGTGTGCTTCCCCGTTTTTTCAGCAAGCTTTATGAGACGTCTGCATTCCATTATGTTATCGATCACGAAGCATCCAACGCCCTGCTCCAGCGCCTTCTCTATCTCTTCGTCGCCTTTGTTGTTCCCGTGGAAATACACTTTGCTCATGTCAGCTTCCGCTTTCACAGCTCCGTAAAGCTCTCCGCCGCTCACCACGTCAAGACCTATCCCAAGGGATGACAGAAGTCTGAAAAGAGCGATCGAAGAAAATGCCTTTGAAGCGTACACAACTTCTGTTTCAAACATATCTGAAGAAAAGCCTTCCAGTGCATCCTTTGCCTGAGATATTATTTTTTCTTCATCGTATACATAAAGGGGCGTTCCAAATCTTTCAGCCAGCTCTATACAACTCACTCCGCCTATTTTCATGCTATCCATATTGTGTCATTCCTTTTCCTACATTTATTTTATTGTACTGAAATCCTGCGTCCATCGTCTCATCTCCAAACGATTATTCTATTCGGCGATAAAAAAATCAGCAGGGCTTTCCCTACTGACTGTATATCATCGAAATATTCGCCATATAAGGATAGCTCAACTGCTAAACGATGGTTTAGCAGACAGTCATACGGCTGTTCACCGCATGCCCACCAAGTCACCATGCCTGATGACCCAGTTCGGCGAAGATTGCCTCCGAGCAAGTCACAGTCTGCCGACTACTTGGCTCTTCTTCTGCTCCGCACCTCTATCTTCTGTTGTTTTGTACTTGCAGACAGTATACAGTAAAACTCCACGGAATGCAAGCACAACTTGCGCCGCACCGTCAAAAGCCTTTTAACTGCCTCCTGAATATATTGTTCCTCTTGCGTAAATCATCTGCACGCTCTATGAGAAAAGCCCTCCCGTCACCAGCAGCATCAGATTGTTGTCGTACAGAGTTTCCGTGAAAATTGAATTCTGTATCATATCTACGATCAGCTCAGATAAGCCTGTCCACGATATATTCACGATTATCACCAGCAGCGCCAGGAAAAAGAAGACGATCACCAGCCCTTCTATCAGTCCCGCAACGAGACCCAGACCTCTGTCCGCCGCATCCAGCACTCCTCCTCCGTGCCTCTTGCTTGCCGGTTTAACTATGAGTTTCAGCAGGAATCCCGCTGCAAAGAATACTATGACAAAGCTTATGAGAGATATTATCAGGGAAGCGAAAAGTCCCGCAGCAAGCTCTGAAGCAGAATCAACTCCCGAACTTATACCTCCGCTTATTATGTCCGGCAAACCTTCTATTACATTATCAAGGGCCCGCTGAGACGAATCAAACCTTACAGATAATATATCGCCGATAAGCGTTCCGAGCCATCCTTCAGATAAAAAAGACGCCAGCGGACGAGTCAGAAAGATCGACGCGATGAACGCCCCAATCCATCCGAGAGCATTGAAAAAAGCAGATACGAATCCCTTTGATAACCCCCTGGCTGCACATATTACCAATATTGCCGCAGTTATTATATCCAAAAACATATATTCCCCCTGTTGCTGTATTATTTCATGCTGCAAAACCTCATGAATAGCTGTCAGCTTTCATTCATATATTACTAAAAAACACGGGAATTAACAAGGAGGCCCGCAATGGATTTTTTAAAAATAAAAAAAAGCCCCATTTTACTTAAGGAAGAAAACAAACAGTATGCTTTCGACAAAAGCAAAGAAATGCGAGGCTACGTAAAACTTGAAAAAAGTGAAGATAAAGGACTTATCGTCGCTGCCATGGACAATATCAAATTTTTCCCCAAAGGTGAATATGTATATAAGCTTATATTCGCACGGCAGAGAAACGGCAGGCTTCAATATCACCTTCTGGGCAGCATGTCCCTTTCCGCATACGGCAAAGGGGAAGGCAGCTTCAGGATAAATCCAAAGGATCTTGACGGCAGCGGCACGGCAGTTTGGGATTTTTCAACTGCAATAATAGCCGCCATGTCTACCGTCAATTCAAGAGAGCCTCTGCATCCGGTCCTTAAAGGGAATTTTTCCCTCACGTCCGAACAAGGTGCAGATAAACGCAGGGAAGCTGAGCCCAGAGACTACAGTCCGTTTTACAGCCGTTTCGTGCTTGAAAACTGTATAGCTATAGCAAAGAAGCAAAACGAATTTGAGGACGTGGTTCCTTTCAGCAATACCATATCAGGCATATCATGGAAGCGCATAGACAATATAACCTTTTTCCCGATAGTTTCGCCCGGAGCGAGAAAGCCTATAGAAAAATACGAACATTTTCTGTTCGGCTGGAACGACTCGCACTATTTCATAGGAGTACCGGGAAGGTTCCTCACTGAAGAGCAGCCCGATAAAGGCAACTCCGGATTTGCCGTATGGTTTCCCATCTTCGGCATGGAAGATACACAGCATGATGAAACCATATCCATAGATGAGCGCAGAAAAAACGTTTACGGATACTGGCTTGCCGCCGTAAACAGATATAATGGCCATATTGAGGAATTCCCCTTGATAGAAAAATAAAAATGTGCTACCATTGTAAGGTATATGAGAAAGTATATGCAGGAAGCTCTTGAGGAAGCTAAAAAAGCCGCCGGAGCAGGCGAAGTCCCTGTAGGCGCGGTAATAGTAAAGGATGGAGAAATCATCGGCAGGGGACACAACCTGACCGAGACCTCAAAAGACCCGACAGCCCATGCCGAGATCATCGCTATCAGACAAGCGTCGGCACATCTGCGCGGCTGGAGACTTTCAGGCTGCACCATGTTCGTCACAGCAGAACCTTGCAGCATGTGCGCCGGAGCAATAGTATGGGCGCGTATAGAAAAGCTCTTTATCGGGACTATGGATCCCAAATCGGGAGCATGCGGCTCCGTCTTCAACATACCTCAGGAAAAAAAGCTCAACCATTACGTGGAAATAGAAACCGGAATTATGCAGGAAGAGTGCAGCTGTATAATGAAGGATTTTTTTAAACAATTAAGAAAAAAGAAGTCGGAGGATAAACAGTAATGAAAAGAACAGGTGCCTTAGCTTGCCTTATTATAATGATTATATCGGTTTTTGCGCCTTCATGCTTTGCGGCGGAAAGTTCCGCGACATCGGGAGAAACAAATTTCAGCATCGTCTCTTCAACTCCTGAAGACGGTGCGAAAAACGTATCGGTAGAAAACCTCAGCGTTAAAATATATTTTGATAAGGAAATGCTTCCTGAGTCGAAAGCTGTGCGAAAAGCCAACGCCAAGCAGTTCACACTGACCGATAAAAAAGGTAAGGAGATCCCTATCAGAGTCTACTACAGCCACAAAGAAGAAGGTCTTATGATGGTTGTTTCCGATGTAGTAGACAGCAACATACAAATAGAAAGCAACACCAGATATACACTGACAATCGGCAATGATCTCCAGGCAACCGACGGCACTACTCTCGGCGATGATATAAAGATCCGCTTTACGACTTTGGACCAGGCCGGCTCAACGAGAGTATACATGATCATGATGGTCATCATGATAGTCGGAATGGTATTCTTCAGCACGAGAAGCGCAAAGAAGGCCATGGAAAAAGAAAATGAAGAAAAAGGTAAAAAGGAAACAGTAAATCCTTACAAAGAAGCTAAGAGAACAGGAAAATCCGTAGAAGAGATCGTTGCTCAGGACAATAAGCGAAAAGCAAAACAGGCGGAAGCGGAGGCTAAACGAAAAGAAAAAGAAGCTGAGCTAATAGAAGAGATCATCGCCGAAGAACGAGCTAAGCACAACAAGCGAGTATCAGGTCCTAAACCGATTTCATCAGGCGGAGGAACATACAAGGTAAAAGTCGTGAAGACTCAGCCTCAGACAAATAAAAAAGGAACGACAAATCCTAAGAATCAAACAGGCAAACAGAAGAACGCAAAAAATAAAAATAACAAAAATAAAAAGAGAAGATAAAGAATAGATAAAAGGTGAGCTTTCAGGCTCACCTTTTCCAATATACTCTGATATAATCTTTATATTACAGGAGGTACAAAAGTGACGGAAAACAGAAACATATCTTCCTTATCAGGTATATCAAACGACTTATCGGATACATCAAATGGAGTTACTTTGAATGCATTCGCAAAGATCAACCTCACTTTGGATGTGCTGGGAATACGTTCCGATGGATTTCATGAAGTAGAAATGATAATGCAGCAGATATCCCTCTGCGATACGGTAACCGTCGACTGGCAGCCTATGGAAGATGCAGAAGGTGTTTATATAAATCTCAATACTGACAGAAGCGACATCCCTTCCGGTCCCGGAAACCTGGCTTTCAAAGCGGCGCTCCTTATGGCTGATATGTTCGGCAAAAAACAGCGGGGACAGATCTCAATAGACATAAAAAAATCCATCCCTGCCGCAGCCGGTCTTGCCGGAGGCAGCAGCGACTGCGCCGCAGTCATTCATGCTTTAAATGTTATATGGGAGCTGGGACTTCCCCTTTCCGAGCTTTGCCGTGCAGGTGCGAAACTCGGTTCAGATGTGCCGTTTTGCATAATGGGACAGGCTGCCGCAAATGATCTGCTAAAGCCTGCGTTCAGCGATGATCCTCTTTCATGCCACTGCGCTCTCGCTTACGGAAGAGGGACAGAGCTTAAACCTATCAGGCCAGGGCTTCGATCCTACATCGCTTTATCAAAACCCGGCATAAGCGTTTCTACCGCAGAAGTATATGCCGGCATAGATTCCGAGCCCGTTATGATCCATCCCGATAACAGTAAAATGATGCAGGCTTTAAGTGAAAATAATAATAAAGTAGTAAGAGAAAATATGATCAATGTACTTGAAAATTTCACTTTAAAGCGTTATCCTGTTATTGTGTATACAAAGAACAAGATGTCCGATTTATGCAATTCAGGGTCCGCACTTATGAGCGGAAGCGGACCCACCGTATTTTGTCTTTGCGAAAGTCAGGCAGAAGCGCAGCATATCTGCTGTGAAATGCTCAAAGCAAACGAAGAAAGTTTTGCCGTCGAGACTACCAGATAATTTTCTTATAATTAAATATACTGTTTTATGACTTATGGTAAATTTATGTTAAGAGGTAAGATGAGAGATGCTTAATTTTGATATTCAAAATCACAGACCCTTGCGTGAAATGGTCTATGAAGAACTTAAAATGCAAATACTTACGGGAGCTATAGTTCCCGGTACCAGGATGATGGAAGTGGAGCTTGCTCAGGAAATGGGCGTCAGCCGCACTCCCATAAGAGAAGCTATAAGGAAGCTTGAAAAAGAAGGTCTCGTGACTATCGAGCCCAGAAGAGGTGCATACGCCTCGCAGATCTCCACAAGCGACATGGTGGAAATATTGGAAGTGCGCCAGAACATGGAAGGACTTGCCGCTTTCTTCGCTGCATCGAGAATGCAGCCTGAAAAAATGGAGGAACTCAAGGAAGCTTCTTCCAAATACAACGATGCCGTCACGAGCGGTGATATTGAAAACATGATAAAATACGATACGAAATTTCACCGAATAATCGTAGAATCATGCAACAACAAGATCCTTCTCCAGATGATAGAACAGCTCCAGGAGCTGGTTTTGAGATTCAGATACATTTACTATGACAATTTCAAGCGCGCTGAGCATATGCCGGAAGAACACGCCATGATAATGAACGCCATAGCAAGCAAAGATGCCGAAGCCGCAAGAGAAGCTGCCGACGTCCATATCGACAGACTCAAGGAACTCATAATCAAAGAAGGAGTCCAGGGAAAATCCAAATAATCCCCCTGCCAATACATACGCCGGTTGCATAACCACTCGGCAAACCTCAAAAGATCTACTCAAAGTTTGCAGCCGGACAAATTTGCAGACGGGTGGACCTGTATACTGACAGACTTGCAAAACCAGCACAGACAGTATCAATAACCAATGTTATGGAGCCGGAAGCAGCAAGCAGCAAATCAGGCATCCAACTCACCGGATATATAATCTAAAAACAGCAAATCAGAAATCAAAACCTCGGCATATTAAATCAAATCAAAAAACTAAAACGAACCGATAAACTAATATCGATCAGACGCAGGCAGACTCACCATCACTGCCTGCTATTTTTTATTCTTAAATCATCGATACTTAAATGAAGTCTACCTGCGGCTTAGCCTGTATACCCCCACCTCCTATTTTACAAAAAATTTATCAAATTTACCTATTTTTTGCTGATTTTGATGAATTTTTTGCATTATGTAAACCTGAAGCAAGCTTATTTCAAGGAAAGCTGTCTAAAAATAACGCATATCACCACTTTTCAGCTTTCCCACCGCATACAAGTCTCATTTTTTCATTAAATACAGCAAATCAAGTATTTGCCAGAATATTCCGTTAATAAAAGCTCTGCAAATTAAGCGAGAAAAGGCCTTTTTTTACGAAACTATGGTTTACATAATGTTTACCAGTCGCTGTTCTTCAACTACCACTGCGATTCCGCAATGCTCAGTCTGATTTTCGCAGTACAACACTTCATTTTTTCGGCATAATCGTCTCATTTCACTAATATCTTTTATGAGGGAATAGTAAAAGGAGGTCGTAAAAAATGACAACATCGCCTTACGATAATCTGCCGACAGGCAAATCCAACCGAATGAAATACGGTACATCTGTCACTACGGATGTGTCGAAAAATATTCCGAATACGGAAAGCAATCCTCACAGCAGCGCATCAAATCCAGCCGATTATGCAAACTCAGCATCTTCAAACCAAACCGAATCCGCAGACCCTGTAATTTCAAACAAAGCAGAATCCTTAATCCAAACAGAAACTCCACCGAATCCAGCCGATACTTCAGCTCCATCGCCGAAAACAGCCCAAAAAAAGAAAAATATTGCCTCGAATACAACAGAAACCGCCGCCGAATCAGAAACCGCTCAACTTTCTGTCACTGATAAAAAAACAACTCGTCCATCCATAGAGAAAACTTATGTCCCATACGAAATAGAAGATATCGCCAATACGTCGAATCATACTGCCCCGTACACCGAATCCAAATCTGCATCCGAATCCAATCCTTCGTCCAAATACAACGCTTCATCCATGCTTTCCTCCGCATCCGGATCTCCAGCTGATCCGCCGCAAAAATCATCTTCATCCAAGCCTTCGGTCTCAAGCTTGCAGCAAGACCCATCACCGGCAGGATCGCAAAATCCAAACGGAAAACAAGACTACACGCCGCAGTCAGCTAAAAACAATACTTCATTAACAGAGACGGGAATATCAGGCAATACTTACACATCAGACGCCAAACAAAATAAAACGCGCAGCACAGCAAAATCGTATGCAGGCAGTGCAAACACTAAAGCTTCATCAAATTCGGGATCTGTGATCGATCACACATATGCGGCAAAAAAGACCGATCCGAATTCCGCACAGACAGTTCCATTCAACAGCAGCCTGAAATACTCCAAAGCCACGATAAAAAACAGGATCGGTATAAGAGAATACATATTGCCCTTTGACGATTCATTACTCGTCCCCGACACCATGCCTGACATGAAAGAAATCTTTTTCACAGAAGGCCGAGCGGTGCTCTCACAACCAGGGAAAACAGCCTATGCAAAAGGAGATACGCTGTCAGGAGAAATAATATTTTATACCGTGTATCACCCGGATGGCGCATCGGAGCCTATCGATGTAGTAAAATCCCGCATACCTTTCAACACCGACAAATGCTGGGGAGAAAACGAGGATTCATCCTACAGAGTATCCGTATCTTTAAAATCTTCCGACTCAGAACTTATAAACGAAAGAAAATTCACTGCCCGGGGAGAGATCTCCATAAAAATGACCGAAATAACGAAAAAAGAAATAAATACACTGGAGGAATCGGAGGACGACAGTTTCATATGTCTTAAAAGCCCGGTCAATGCCACCGGCCTGAGTTTTGAAACAGAAGAGATAAGCGAAATCTCCGAAACATTGAAAATCGGAGAAGACCAACCCTCCCCTGCAAAGATCCTTAAAACCGATATAAACATATCCGAGGCTCACAGACAAATAAGCGCGGGAAAACTGATCGTCAACGCGGTCATAAATTCCAGAATACTCTACAAAGGTACAGAAGACGGAGAAACGAAAATATGCAGCGCTTCCGGCAAATCCGATCTCACCCAATTCATACCGATGAAAACCGAGCCTGATGCCGATCTCATAAAAATCGACTACGACATTTCAGGCCTTGAAATCTCCATCGAAAACGATTCCGGCTTTCTGTTGGAAGGACAGGTCAGGACAAAAATACAAGGCTATAAAAACGAAGAATTCATTTCTGTTTCCGACGCATATCACAAAGAGAGAAATGTAAGCTTTGAAACAGGCAGTAAAAAGATTTTTTCCGTACCGGAAACCGTTTTCGGAGAAATCTCTGCAAG
Organism: uncultured Eubacterium sp.; assembly: GCA_900542385.1. GTDB lineage: Bacteria > Bacillota > Clostridia > Peptostreptococcales > Anaerovoracaceae > Lentihominibacter > Lentihominibacter excrementavium. The sequence continues at coordinate 2,467 of UQNP01000011.1, read as the reverse complement.
GGAAGTAATAAATACGGAAGGTATTACCGATTCCCCAGATGTACTGCTGTGCAGCAGCGTACAATCTGCCGAAATATCAGCACGCCTGGAAAACAACAGAATAATAATACAGGGAAGTCTTCCGGTAAAGATCCTCGGTCTCGACTCAGACGGAGAGCCTTTTACAACGACAGCCGACGTCCCCGTTCGTGGCTCACTTGAGGTTTCATGTCAACTGTCAGAAGATATGTCTGCCGATACATGGTTATCAATAAAAGATATATGGGCAGATACGATAAACAGCCGTCAGATCGAGATCAACGCAGCTTTAAGCATAGAAACATGGATAACAAAAAGCGAAGAATTCCTGACCATCGAAAACGCAGTTTATATGCCGGAAGATCCTGCGGAACAGAAATCTTCATCCATGAATATCTACGTCGTAGGTAAAAACGACACGTTATGGAACATAGCAAAAAAATACAAAAGCGATGAGCAGACCATAGCTCTTCTGAATCAAATAGATGTTTCACTTCCGCTGCCTGAAGGCATGAAGCTGTTCATTTCACGATGACAAGTAAACCGCGCCTGACGCGTCCGCGGCACTGCAATCAAAATATCATTACAAGGACGGCGTCACCCTGATAATCAAAAATAAACAAAAAATTATCTGAAAGGATGTATAATACATCCTTTCTTTGTAAAAACTCCTGACATACGATCAAATGGATCGAACACAACTGCTCAGGAGGTACTGAAATTGAAAAATCTTTCAGATGAAAAGAAATGCGCTATATGTCTGGGGCTGGTCATCGTGATGGGTATCATGCTGTTTTATACATATACCGGCGGCAGTGCAGCAAACGAACACGAGGGCATCATAAGGCTCCACGTGATAGCAGACAGCAACAGAGCTAAAGATCAGGCACTGAAGCTCAAAGTCCGCGATGCAGTCATCGAATACATGGAAAAACAGGACGATCTGGATGATGCAGACGAGACAAGAGAATATCTGAAAAACAACCTGGACCGTTTCGAAACCATAGCAAACGGAGTGATAGCTTCCGAAGGATATGATTATACTGCCAGCGCAGATCTGGGAGTAAGATACATACCGCAGAAGACCTATGGAGACATAACATTCCCCGCAGGCAGTTACGAAGCACTCAATATAACTTTAGGCAGCGGCAGGGGTGAAAACTGGTGGTGTGTGCTTTTTCCGCCCCTGTGTCTGCTCGAAGAGGGCACAGATAAAGAGGAGTTGCCCGATGAAGATGTCGCCGATGAGGACACAGTCGGCAAAGACACAGCCGGCAAAGACACATCCGATGACAAATCAGAAGAACAACGCATGAGGCTTCGATGGAAGACCATGGAGCTGCTGTCCGAATAAAACAGCTCCATGAAAGCCTGTCGGGACGGCATCCAGGCAAGCAGATTATCTTAAACGACAAAACAAAAACATCTCATAGGAATATGAGCTGTCACTCACATCACCTATGGGATGTTTTTATTTGCTGCCATATCCGGAACTTCAATGTCCGGCATCATTCCTGTGTCTGTATTTCGCAGGAGTCATACCTGTCTTCCTTCTGAATTTTTCTATGTAATAGCTGCTGCTTCCGAATCCTGTTTCATAGGCTATCTGCGTCACCGACATAGAGGTATCGTCAAGCAGTTCCATACTGCGCGTCAATCTGTACTCAGAAATATAATCAAATATCGTGCAGTGCATATTTTTCCTGAAAAACCTACAGCATTCATGGGGACTGAGATGCAGATGCTGCGCTATCTCATCCAGTCTTATCTTTTCCTGATAATGCTCCCTTATATACATGATCATTTCTCTCAGCCGCCTGTTTACGACATCATTTTCGCGCTCTTCTCCCTTTGCAGCGTAAAAGCCTCTGAAATCAGCAGTCATATTTTTCCATATCATGTAAAGCTCGCAGCACAGATCAAACTCGTAGCCGTCCGCTTTGCTCTCAAATATCCTCCTCACATTCTCCAGCCTTGTCAGGATCTCTTTGTGACTTTCTTTGCTGCGTGCTAAGAGCACGTATTCCATACCTTTGCTTTTAAGCACCGGCGAAACGTACTTCCGTTCAAACACACTGTTGGGAAAAGATGCTATCATTCGAGGATGAAAGTCAACGCATACGTAAGCGCCGTCGGAATCATCAGCGTCTTTAGCCGTATGCAGCACTTCCGAATTTATAAATATACCGTCCCCTTTTTTTACGGGAAAAACCTTTCCATTGAGAAAAAATGACACCGTCCCTTCCGTCACATAACAAAACTGCAGCTCTTCATGCCAGTGCCAGCTTATGGCCTTGAGACTGCTTTTTCCCACTCTGTTCTCATAAACTGCCACAGGGAAATCAAAAGTTCCGTGGGAAGTTATTTCTTTTCTTCTCTCATCCAGCGATAGACTGTACATCTTCACCATTGCCTCCGGTACGTTGTCAGCAAAATCAATATAACGATA
>UQNP01000010.1 GCA_900542385.1 uncultured Eubacterium sp. | reverse complement strand
AGAGAGGTGTATTTAAAATGAAGAAAATAGGTTTTGATGCAGAAAAGTATATCGAAGAACAGTCAAAGTATATCCTGGAACGAATAAACCACGGAAACAGTGAAAGACTGTATCTGGAGTTTGGAGGCAAACTTGTCCAGGACAAGCATGCCATGAGGGTACTTCCCGGCTTTGACGAAAATGCCAAGATAAAGCTCCTGAGCAGGATGCGGGATAAGGCTGAAATAATAATATGTATATATTCCGGCGACATCACCACAAACAAGACGAGGCATGACTTTGGAATAACCTACGATCTCGAAGTGCTCAGACTTATAGATATATTCAGAAAGCACGATCTGTCCATAAACAGTGTCGTAGTCACAAGGTATGAAGACGGAACTCCTGCTGTCGATAATTTTATAAACAAGCTTGAAAGGAGAGGCATAAGGACATACAAGCACAGATATACGAAGGGATATCCTACAGATGTTGAGACCATAGTAAGCGATGAAGGCTATGGAGCAAACCCGTATATAGAAGTTACAAAACCTCTGGCAGTGGTTACAGGACCGGGAGGCGGCAGCGGCAAACTGGCAACGTGCCTTTCTCAGCTCTATCACGAGTACAGGCAGGGCAGAAAAGTAAGATATGCCAAGTTTGAGACCTTCCCGATCTGGAACATTCCCCTCAAGCATCCTGTAAACGTAGCCTATGAAGCGGCAACGGCGGACCTTAAAGATGTGAACATGATAGATTCGTTCCATCTTGAGGCTTACGGAGAAATGGCGGTAAACTACAACAGAGATCTTGAAGTATTCCCTGTTGTCAAGAGGATCATAGAGAAAATAACAGGAGAGGAATCAGAGTATAAATCACCTACAGATATGGGCGTGAACAGAGCAGGCTTCAGTATCGTCGATGATGATGTGGTGAGAGAAGCTGCAAATCAGGAGATAATCAGAAGATATATAATAGCAGAATGTGACTACAAGAAAGGCAAGATAGGAGAAGAGACTCTTGAGAGAGCCAAGCTTTTAATGGACGACATGTCTCTGTGTGTAGAGGACAGGAGCGTAGTGCTGCCTGCAAGGGAATACGCGGAAATGAAGCGAAACTGCGATGAGCGCTACGCCAATGTAGTTGTCATGGCTATGGAAATGGATGACGGCACTGTAATAACAGGAAGAAGTTCAAGGAGAATGGTGGCGGCAGCAGCGGCTCTGCTCAATTCCATAAAGTATCTCAGCGGTATGGCAGATGATCTCTATCTCATTTCGCCGAGCATCTTAAAGAGCATACAGGAACTTAAAACCAACGTTCTGGGAGCAGAAAAGACCAGTCTCAACTGCGAAGAGATACTTACTGCGCTGACCATATCCGCGGCGACAAATCCTTCCGCGGCAAGGGTCCTTGAAAAGGTGCCTGATCTCAGAGGGTGCAGAGCGCACTGCACAGCCATATTGAGCGACAAGGATGAAAGTACGCTCAGAGCGTTGGGAATAGACGTTACCAGCGATCCTGAATACGTGACTAACAACCTGTATTACAGTTAGAATATCGGTATTTGTGATCCTGCTTATACAATTTTGGAAAAATCGATGGATTCTGGCAATAATATATAAAAGAGTGACTGAATATGTACGGTAAATATCTTGTGTTGTTCGCCATTTTGTTTACAGGATGGCTGCTGAGAAAAATAGATTTTATAGACGATAAGATGGATCACAGCATGAATAAACTCATCGTTTATTTTGCGTATCCATGTCTTATAGTACATAATATAGGGTCTCTTGATATGACCAGGAGTCTGATAGTGGATTTCGGCATTACGTTTGTTTTGAGCCTGGTGCTGTTTTATCTGTACGGATTTTTCTGCAAGGGGTATGGGAAGCTGAGGAAATTCCCCAAAGAGGAGTCTGCCGTAGCGGAGTTTGCCATGGCGACGCCGAACAACGGGTTCATGGGATTTCCCGTTGCGCTTATATTTTTCGGGGACAAGGGGCTCTTGTTGATGCTGGCGCACAATGCCGCCATGAATTTTTTCATATTTACATACGGCATAAAATTATTAAAGTCAATGCAGAAGGATGAAATCAAAAAAAGAGCGCCGGGTCAATTCGTCAAAGCAGTATTCAAGCTTATCATGAATCCGAATATTCTCGCTTTGATAATAGGCTTTGCTGTAAGCCTTCTGGGATTTGGGATACCTGAAGCAGTCGATGAATATCTCTTATATATAGGAAATATCTCAACGCCTATGGCGATGATATTCATAGGCTCAACGCTTTCGGGATATAAATTCAAAGACATAATAAAAGATCGTGTGACGATTGAAGGAAGCGCTGTCAAGCTGGCAGTGCTCCCGCTGCTTACGGCGGCGGCTCTGTATTTTATCCCGATAGCGCCTGTCATAAAGTGTATAGTATCTCTGGGAATAGCCTTTCCTACTGCTGCCACTGTTTCAATGCTTGCAGAACAGGAAGGTCTTGAAGCCGGTATAGCAAGCAAGATCCTGTTTTTGAGCACCGTGGTATCTATTGCGACAATACCTGGTTTTATCAATCTGATAATGTTTATGTTCATGTAGCTTAATGAGCGGACTCGCGCTGAGGGGCAATTTTTGACGGTTTCCCCCTGAAAGAACATAATAAACCCCCTTGCAGTTGAATAATATATCCTGTGAACGGTTTAAACTGTAAGTAGTAAAAATGGCAACTTACAGAGGAGGGGGAGAGCGCCGAGTATGGAGCTTAAAGAACTGAACAAAAAAGAAATAGGCGCCAGGATAAGAGCGAGGAGAGAATTGCTCGGCATGACCAGGGATGAAATGGCAAAGTATCTTGAGGTGACGCCTAAATTCATAGCTGATATAGAGTACGGGGATAAAGGAGTATCGCTCAGAACGCTCTATAATATAAAGCAAGTGCTCGGAGTAAGCGCCGATTTTCTGCTGGAAGGAAACGAAGCATTTTCTTCGGATGAAGAAAAGAAGAGGATGCTCAATGAAAACATAATGGGATCTTTGAGCGTATGCTCGGTAAAACAGCTGAGCCTTATGGAAAGAATGGCAAGGCTCTATGTAGAGGGTATAGTGGACAGAGACTGATCTTTTCATTTCTTATTTATCTTATTGCTTGTATCTCGTCAAATTTTTATAAAGTATTTTCTTACTCTTCACATCATTTATAAAAAACACAGTTAGCATAGCAGGCAGTATATTAGAGTTCGGCGGCACATAGGTTTATTATATGGAAAACCAAGATAAATATAAGACATTGGTCGACAATACGTTTTTGATGAGCGTAGGGACTTTGGGATCAAAGGTCCTGAGTTTTCTCATGGTCAGATTTTATACGGGAGTGCTGTCTCCGTCGGATTACGGTACCGCGGATCTGATAGTGCAGATAGCAAATCTGCTTATTCCTGTGGTTTCCATGGGGATCGCAGACAGTGTGTTCAGATTTACCGCAGGGAAAAGAAGTGGGAGGAACAGCGTTTTTTCCATAGGATTTTTTGTGGTGACAGCAGGCTCGGCAGTATTTGTCCTCATATCCCCGGTACTTGCAAATGTACAGTCCGTCAGCGGATATATTCAGGTCACGGCAGCGTACGTCATAGCGTCATGCTACCATTCTCTATGTGCGCAGTTTGTAAAGGCAAAGGGCAAGACGGCTCTTTTTGCAGGACAGAGCGTTTTGAACACAGTATTGATGATCGGGCTCAACATAGTGTTCCTTACGGCCCTCGATCTGGGCATAGGAGGGTATATACTGTCTACGGTCATTGCCGATACTGTCTGCTCCCTGTTTTTGTTCATAAAAGAAAAAATGTGGCGTGAGCTGACATTAAGACCTGAGAAAGTTTATTTCGGCAAAATGATGCGGTACAGTCTGCCGCTCGTGCCGACCACCGTGTTCTGGTGGGTGACGAATGTATCGGACAGGTATATGGTAACGGGCTTTTTAGGAAGCGAAGCCAACGGTATATATGCTGTTGCGTGTAAAATTCCTCTGATGCTGACCATAGTTTCAGGAATATTTCTCGAAGCGTGGAAATATTCGGCGGTATCGGAAGCCGGGGGAGGCAGGATCTCCCATGTAATGTTTTATACAAAAATATGGGGAGCGTTTCAGGCGGCGGTATTTACCATGGGAAGCATAGTAATAGCTTTTTCACGGCAGGAGATAAATGTTTTGTCAGATGACGCATACGCTTCGGCGTGGAGATATGTGCCGGTCCTTACTCTTGCCATGGTATTCGCGGCATTCGTAAGCTTCACCGGAAGCATTTACATGGTGGAGAAAAAAAGCGTGCTTTCATTTCTTACATCGATGGCGGGGGCGGTCTTGAATATAGCGCTCAACTGGCTGCTGATACCGAGGATAGGCGTGCAGGGAGCTGCGGTAGCTACTCTTGCCAGCTATATGCTGTCCTTTGCTCTGAGAGCGAGAAGCACCAGGAAGCTCCTGCCGTTCAGGCTGTATAAGGGAAGACTTATTGTAAACACAGCGGTATTATGTGTTCAGATAGTGTTCATAGCGGCGCAGCTGCCGGGCTGGTATGTGGTGCAGGCAGTATGTCCCGCAGCTTTGCTGATATTCAACAGAACGCCTATCAAAGCATCTTTTGGAAAGATGAAAAGAATAAAAGGCAGGTAATGAAAAGGCTCCTGTATTCTGATATAATATCCTTCAGAGAAAAGAATATGTAAAAGCTTGAAAAGGAGGCTTTGCAATGAAGCGCATTGGAGTTTTAGGCGCCGGAACTATGGGCGCAGGTATCATACAGGTGTTGGCACAGAGCGGATACGATGTTGTTTTCGTGGAAAGAAGCGAGGAGCTTGCGGATAAAGGAATGGCTTCTGTAGCTGCGGGTCTTTCAAAACTTGTAAAAAGAGAAAAAATAACTGAGCAGGAGAAGGAAGATATACTCGGCAGGATAGAAAAAAGTACCGATATGAAAGCGTTCGGTGATGCGGATATGGTCATAGAAGCCGCCGCCGAAAACATGGATGCTAAAAAAGCCATGTTCAGAGAGCTGGATGAAGTCTGCGGCCCTGATACGATCACGGCTACGAATACATCTGCCCTTTCAATAACGGAGATCGCCGCAGTGACCAAAAGGACGAATAAGGTGATAGGAATGCACTTTTTCAACCCGGTGCCTGCAATGAAGCTGGTAGAAGTCATAAACGGACTTTCCACATCGAAAGAGACGAGGGATGCGGTGATGGATCTGGCGAAATCTCTGGGAAAGACTCCGGTCAAGGTCGAGGAAGCTCCTGGTTTTGTAGTGAACAGAATATTGATACCGATGATAAATGAGGCTGTAGGCATACTTGCCGACGGGGTAGCGTCTGCTGAAGATGTAGATAAGGCAATGCAGCTGGGTGCGAATTTCCCTATGGGACCGTTGGCTCTGGGTGACCTGATAGGGCTTGATGTATGTCTTGCCATAATGGAAACGCTTCACAGAGAATACGGTGAAGATAAATACAGACCTCATGTGCTCCTTAGAAAAATGGTCAGAGATAAGAAGCTGGGACGAAAAACGGGAGAAGGCTTTTTTAACTATGCCTGATGGCTCGGATGAGAAAGTGTGATAAGAAATCAAAACTATGGTAATAATGTGAAAAGATGCGCCTGATCGCAGTGAATGGAACAGGAGACTGTATAAAGGGAATCGGGCGGCGGGCGCTTTTTTGAGGTATTGTTTTATCTTTATTATTGTGCAGTTTATATTTTCGGTGTATATTATAAATTAAAGGATAAAAGCCTGTCTGAAATTATTGGATTCTTTTTATTTCCGGAATTAGATTATTTAGATATATTTTGCAAGCAGAAAGGATTCACAGATCATGTGGAAGACATTGGATGAAAAGACGCTCAAAAGCAAGAAAGTGGCTGATCTGCGCGAGATCGCCAGAACTTTCGGGCTTGAAGGCTATGAGAAGATGAAAAAAGCGGAGCTTATTGAAAACCTCATGAAGGATAATCCGGAGGAAAAAAGCTTCGATGATGATACGTCTGTGCGTAAGGCTGCGGATGAAGCTGTGAAAGAGGAGGGCGTAATGTCGGAAGAAGCCCCAAAAGCGACATCGCAGGAGGAAGAGAAAACTGAGATAAGACAGAACGCACCGCGGGAAGGACGCGAAGGAAATGCTCAGCATCATAAGAATAAAGTCACGCCGGATAAGGACGATCGCTTTGAGGTCGAAGGTATCCTCGAGCTGGCAGACGACGGATTCGGGTTCCTGCGGTTCAATAATTTTCTTACCAGCGAGAAAGACATTTATGTAGCGCCGGCTCAGATAAGGCGCTTCAATTTAAAAACAGGAGACAAGATCAAGGGAATATGCCGTCATCCTAACGACGGCAACAGATTCGGAGCGCTGCTTTATGTGGTGACGGTAAACGGAGACGAGCCGGGAGTGGCTATCAAAAGACCGGATTTTGATACTCTGACGCCTATATTCCCAAATGAAAGATTCATACTTGAAGACGGCAGAGAACTGTCTCTGAGACTGATAGATCTTGTGGCGCCTGTGGGAAAAGGACAGAGAGGTCTGATCGTTGCGCCTCCAAAAGCAGGCAAGACAGTACTGCTGAAAAAAATCGCCAACAGCATAGAAAAGCACTATCCTGATGTGGAAATGATAGTGCTGCTGGTGGATGAACGTCCGGAGGAAGTTACGGATATGAAACGCAGTCTCAAGGGCGGCGAAGTTATATATTCCACCTTTGATGAAATGCCTCAGCACCATGTCAAGGTTGCCGAGATGGTCCTGGCGAGAGCGCAGAGACTTGCAGAACACGGTAAGGATGTAGTCGTGCTGCTGGACAGTATAACAAGACTTGCCAGAGCTTACAATTTAGTGGTTCCGGCTTCGGGAAAGACATTATCGGGAGGTTTCGATCCGGGTGCTCTTCACAAACCGAAGAAGTTCTTCGGTGCGGCGAGAAAGCTTGAAGAGGGCGGAAGCATCACCATCTTAGCGACGGCTCTCGTTGAAACGGGCAGCAGGATGGATGATCTCATATTTGAAGAATTCAAAGGTACAGGCAATATGGAGCTTCACCTCGACAGAAAGCTTTCCGAAAAGAGGATATTCCCTGCAATAAACCTCAATAAATCCGGAACAAGAAGGGAAGATCTGCTGATGAACCAGGAAGAACTGGAAGCTATATGGTATATGCGCAGAGCGCTGGGCAACAAAGATCCTCAGGAAGTCACGGAAATGATACTGGACAATCTGGCTCACACGAGGGACAACAAAACATTTATCGAGATAATCAAGAAGATCAAGTTAGAGGGTTGATAAAGAGAATGGATCTGAAAAAGATTTTCCTGAAAGACGCATGTCCTACTAAAATGGGAGGACAGGCGGTCATGGAAGGGATAATGATGAAGGGGGAGAAGAAAACGGCTCTTGCCGTGAGACTCCCGAGCGGAGATATACAGATAAAAACTTTCAAAACAAAACAGGGCGGAAAGTGGACGAAGATACCGATAATAAGAGGTGTCGCAGCTTTCATCGAATCGCTGGTGACAGGGACCAGGACATTGATGGATTCGGCGGAGATACTGGAGGAAAACAGCGACGATGAATATGAAGAAACGAGATTTGAAAGATGGCTTGAAGATAAATTCGGGAGCAAAGGCGCATGGAACCTGATGATATACGCGTCTGTGATAATCGCGCTTATTTTCACCGTAGGTATATTCATAATCCTGCCTACAGGTATCGTCAACATAATGAAATTCTTTACGGACAGTGTTTTTTTGCTGAACCTGGCGGAAGGTCTTTTTCGTATACTGCTGTTCATAGCGTATGTATGGGCTATTTCGTTCATGGGAGAAATAAAGAGAGTTTTTCAGTATCACGGAGCTGAGCACAAGACGATACACTGCTTTGAGAATGGTCTTGAACTGACTCCGGAGAACTGTGAGCAGTTTCCTACGCTGCATCCGAGATGCGGAACCAGCTTTCTGATGTTTGTGTTTATTATAGCATTTGCTATGCATTTTCTGCTGGGATGGCCGAATCTGATACTGAGAATAATATCGAGGCTGCTTCTGCTTCCCGTTATAGCCGGACTTTCATATGAACTTTTGAAATGGGCAGGCAGGAGCGATAATATCGTTGTAAAGATTTTAAGTCTGCCGGGGCTTTATCTTCAGAAGATCACTACGAAAGAGCCGGACAGAGGACAGCTTGAAGTTGCGATAGCCGCTATAAATGCAGTGCAGAGCGATGAGGCCGAAGGCACCAGGATACTTAAGAGGGCCGATATAGGAAAGAATGAAATTGCAAAAGAAACAAAGGATCGTGAAAATGTAAAGCCTGAGTCTGCGGCATTTTACAAAAAATACGGCAGCTTGAGACGAAAATCTCCTCTCAGAAAAAGGAGACATATATAGACTGGAGAGATGTCAGATGAAGACGAGGATACTTGTTAAAGAAGGAGAGTACAGACTGTCCAAAGCATTTTGCATGGACGCTAAGATAGATGCGGAAGAACTGTTTTGTTTCCTTACGGGAACAGATAAGGTGGGACTTTTTTTGAAAGCCGAGGAAGAAGTGGATACCGAGACGGAAGAAAAGTATTTTGAGCTCATAGATAAAAGAGCTCAAAGAGTACCATTGCAGCATATAACGGGGGAACAGGAATTCATGGGGCATAAGTTTAAAGTCAGTCCTGATGTTCTGATCCCCAGACAGGATACCGAAACGTTGGTGACCGAAGCGGCAAAAATAATCCAGGAGACACCGAGGGAAAAGCTTTCGTTTCTGGAAAAGCTCAAAGGGGCAAAGGAGTGGGAGGTGCTGGACCTCTGCTGCGGGAGCGGGGCCGTTGGTATATCGATCATGAAAATATGCTCCAACGTCAGGATGACCGCCTCGGATATAAGTGAGAAGGCTCTGAAGGTGGCGGAAACCAACGCCAAAGAACTTCATACGAAGGTGAGATTTCTGCAGGGCGATATGTTCGAGCCTCATGAGGGGAAAAAATTCGATATGATAGTTTCCAATCCTCCATACATAAAAACGCTGATGATCTCAATACTTCAGGAAGAAGTGAAGAGCCACGAGCCGATTCAGGCGCTGGACGGAGGATCGGACGGGCTGGACTTTTACAGGATAATAGTAAGCCGCGCGGCAGATCATCTGAAAAAGGATGGCTTCCTGATAATGGAGATAGGGCACGACCAGGGAGAAGATCTGCGAAAAATGCTCAGAGACGACGGAAGATATACGCCGGCTGAAGTAATAAGGGATTTACCCGGGAAAGATCGTGTGGTAAAATGTCAGTTAAAATAGAGATATAAATAATTGTATAAAGTGATTATCGTACTGATGTCGAGGGGTTTCCGAGACAAAAGGCGGTGGAACAAACAAAGGAGAAGATATGACCTCTGCGGACCATTGCCTGCGGAGGTTTTTGTGTATAACCGAGGTGTCAAAGAAAGAGAGGTAAGTTATGACGATCTACAACAGCAAATCGAGGAAAGCAGAGGAATTCATCTGCCATGAGGAGATAGAAAAGACCCTTAAATACGCAGCGGAAAACAAAGATGACACTGAAACCATGAAAAAAATACTGGAAAGGGCAAAGGACTGCAAAGGACTTTCCTACAAGGAAGCCGCGCTTCTGCTGGAATGTGAGGATAAGGAAATACATGAAGAGATATTCCGACTGGCGGAAGAGATAAAGGAGAAATTTTACGGCAACAGGATAGTGATGTTTGCTCCTCTGTATCTTTCCAACTACTGTATAAACGGATGCAAGTACTGCCCTTATCACGGGCAGAACAAGCATATAAGAAGAAAAAAACTTACTCAGGATGAGATAAGGCAGGAGGTCACTGCGCTTCAGGACATGGGACACAAGAGACTTGCCATAGAGGCGGGAGAAGACCCGAGGATGAATCCTATAGAGTATATACTTGAAAGCATAGAGACTATATACAGCATAAAGCACAAGAACGGCGCTATCAGAAGGGTCAATGTGAACATAGCCGCAACTACGGTGGAAAATTACAAAAAGCTTAAAGAAGCGGGAATAGGAACCTATATACTTTTCCAGGAGACCTATAATAAAGAAGCCTATGAAGATCTTCATCCGTCGGGACCTAAGAGCGACTACGCCTATCATACGGAAGCCATGGACAGGGCGATGGAAGCAGGTATAGACGATGTTGGGTGCGGAGTTTTGTTCGGTCTGAATCTCTATAAATACGATTTTGTGGGAATACTGATGCATGCAAAGCATCTGGAAGACACCTTCGGCTGCGGTCCGCATACTATAAGCGTGCCGAGAGTGAGACCGGCAGATGATATAGATCCGGACGAATTTGACAACGGAGTGCCGGACGATGTATTCAAGAGGATCATAGCCATACTCAGAATAGCAGTCCCTTATACAGGTATAATAATGTCGACGAGAGAAACGAAAGCAATGAGGGGAGAAGCTGTTAAGATCGGAGTTTCTCAGATCTCCGGCGGAAGCAGGACGAGCGTAGGCGGATACGTGGAAGAGGAAAGCGAAGATGAGAATTCAGCGCAGTTTGACGTAAGCGACAGAAGGAGCCTGGATGAAGTGGTCGACTGGCTCATAGATCTCGGACATATTCCGAGCTTTTGTACGGCGTGCTACAGAGAGGGAAGAACGGGAGACAGATTCATGAGTCTGGTTAAAACAGGACAGATAGCAAATATATGTCAGCCTAATGCGCTGATGACTTTAAAAGAGTACCTCGAAGATTATGCCTCTGATGAGACCAGAAAGAAAGGGCTGAAGCTCATAAAAGAGAGGCTGGAAAAGATCCCGAATCCTAAGGTCAGAGAAATAGTTGAAAAGCATCTTGAGGACCTCGATAACGGTATGAGGGATTTCAGATTATGATCCCGCCGCAGGACTGTTTTGCATAAAAGAAAGGAGACTGTCATGGGATTCAACGATACTCCGAAGGCGGAGAGACTGCATATAAGTATTTTCGGGAAACGCAACAGCGGAAAATCTTCACTTATAAACGCCCTTACAGGGCAGGATATCGCTCTCGTATCCAAAATGCCGGGTACGACTGCCGATCCTGTGTTCAAAGCTATGGAAATGAAGCCTGTAGGACCGGTAGTCTTTGTGGATACTGCGGGTTTTGACGATGAGGGAGAACTGGGACTGCTCAGAGTGGAAAGGACTGAGGATGTCGTAGATATCACGGATATAGGCATAATGGTGATAGGTTACGAAACCTTTGTCTGCGAAGATATGCACGTCGCTGTCAGGCAGGAGAGGGAATGGGCGGAAAAGCTCAGAAAGCTCGATATCCCGCTTCTCATATGTATCAACAAGATCGAAGAAGTGGAAAAGCATATGGAGCGGGATGAAATAGAACGAAGGAAAGGGTACATAGCGAAAGAGCTTTCCGCGAAAGAGACGCAGATCACAGAAACGGATGCTGTAAACGGCCGGGGGATAGAAAATCTGCGCAGAGCCATATCCGATTCTGTGCCGGAGGATTTTATGAGAAGATCGATCCTCGGCGGGCTGGTGTCAGAGGGCAGTCTCGTCATGCTGGTGATGCCTCAGGATATACAGGCGCCCAAGGGCAGACTGATACTGCCGCAGGTGCAGACGATGAGAGAGCTTCTTGATAAAAAATGCACTATCGCGGCATCTACCGCCGATGGATTTGAACGGTCGCTGAAAGCTCTTGACCGCGCTCCCGACCTCATAATAACGGACTCCCAGTGCTTTCGCTTCGTCTTTGACAGGAAACCTGAGGAGAGCGAGCTGACGTCTTTTTCGGTGTTGTTTGCAGCATATAAGGGAGATGTGAAGGTGTTTGCCGACGGAGCATTGGCATTAGACGATATAACTGAAAATTCAAGGGTTCTGATAGCTGAAGCCTGCAGCCATGTGCCGCTTGAAGAGGATATAGGAAGGGTAAAGATCCCGGCGCTTCTGAGAAAAAAAGCCGGAGAAAATATAGAGATAGTCAATGTTAGCGGAAACGATTTTCCTGATAGGGAAAAGCTGAAAGATTTTGATCTGGTGATACACTGCGGAGCCTGCATGTTCAACAGAAGTCATGTGATGAGCAGGATACGTGAAGCGCGAGAGGCGGGAGTACCTGTAACGAATTATGGGATCGCTATCGCAAAGCTGTCGGGTATACTCGATGATGTGAAACTACCTGGATGATATGGACAGAGCGTTGAAATATCAGGTGCAGACGGTTTTTTGAATATATGCACCGAAAGCGCATGAAATTCACATGAAAACGACACATGCCGGGGTTAAGATTGTTCTGTACAGTGAAACAGGAGACGTTGAAACAATGAGAAAGTTATTTATGCTCGGATGTATATCTTGTCTGATGATATTTGCAGTATCATCGTGCGCAGCAAATACGGAACAATCTGAAAGCAATATAGCTTACGGTCGAGTCGTGAAAACAGATGAAAAAACCATAACGGTAGAAGATGGAGATTACAGCTACGGTGAAGATTTTAAAGGCAGCGGAAAAGAGATCTCCTACAATCTTCCGGAAAGCGTATTTTTTGATGATTTCAAAAAAGGGGATATAGTTGCCATACTGTTTGACGGCAAAGATGCTACTGCGGTCACCAATGTTGAGTACGTAGAAAACGGGAAGAAAGCGGACGAAGATACCGAGGGGAAAAATGCGCTTGTAAAAGCTGACAATGAAGAGAAGTCTGTGAGCGATGAAGACTACTCATCTTCTGAGGATGATACAGTAGGGATACTTGCACTGAATTCTGACGGCAGATTTGATATATCGAGGATTTCTGTCAGAATGGATGGCGAGGACTCTGCCGGGATAGGTTCTCAGGCAGGAGGCCATGCAGAAGGGAATCAGATCAGCATTTCGATGACAGGTGACGGAAGCTCGCCGCTTCGGACTTATGATGAAAACAGTGTGATAGATATAACAGACGGCAATATCGAAACATCGGGAGAAAACAGTCCGTGCCTGTATTCTTCGGGTAATATATCGATTTCCGGCGTGACGGCGGTGTCGAGAAACAGCAGCGCGGTAATGGTCGGAAAGGGCGGAGTTGTAAATATAAAGGATTCCAATGTGACATCGTATTCGGGGCCTGCTGTGGACATATCTTCAGAGAGCGCCGGATCTTCGGACGCATCTACGGCTAAGATGATGGTAAGCAGCAGTTCTCTTAGAAGTGAAGATGACGAAGCATTGGTGAGAGTTTCGGGAGAGGAAGCTTACGTACGGTTCATAAAAAGCACGATATCGTGCGGCAGCGGTGTGCTTGCCGACATCACAGGAGATGACAATGAAAACGGCGGTAAGCTGCTGATGTACGGAGTTGGGCAGACCTTCAACGGATCGATAAACTGCGATCTCAACAGCAAGGTCAAGTTGGTGCTCAGCGAGGGAAGCAGGCTGACGGGAGCTGTAAATCCCGGGGATTCGGCATATTACAGCAAAGTGTATATAAGCGATGACAGCGAATGGGAGCTTACAGCAGACAGCTATACGAGTTCGATAGTAAATGAGCTGGAGGATTGTTCAAATATAGAGTCCAACGGACACAATATATATTACGACAGTGAAAACCTTGCAAATGAATGGCTTGCGGGCAGGACGATAAGTTTGAAAGGCGGAGGCGTCCTTGCGCCTGCGGAATAAAAGAGAAATAAAAAAGGCTTGTGCTTTCAATATTTGTGTGATAAACTGTATAAGCTGCAATGGAGTTTTCGGAGCAGTAATTATGCAAAGGTTGGTAGACCTGAGCAGGAAAGAGGTGATTAGCATGAAGGAAGGAATCCATCCTGAATATAAGGAATGTAAAGTAACTTGCGCATGCGGTAACACATTTATGACAAAGTCCACACAGGAAGAGATCAGAACGGACATTTGCTCAGCGTGCCATCCATTCTTTACAGGACAGCAGAAATTCGCACACAGAGGCGGACGAGTTGAAAAATTCAAGAACAAGTACAATCTTGACTAAAAAAGAGGATTCTGATAACCGCTTTTCGAGTGAGACGTCTTTTTACGCATATAAGTGCAGACGTGTCATCGAAAGGGCGGTTATTTTTTTATGGAGAAACATTCAAAATTTTTCTTTGTTTCATTTTGTAATGGGATAAGTTATAATAAAATTACATATATACAGTTGAAGCAATGTTTGAAGCGGGACTGAAAACATGTGATCTGCCCGCAGATAATCGGAGGGAGTATGGCAGGAAGAGACTGGAGCAATTTAGGAGATGATCTCAGCCGCATTGTGGAAGATGCGGTGAATATGAGAAATTTCGGCAGACTTAATGAAGATATAAATAAGACGATAGATAGAGTCTTTGGGGGATATCCGGGGGAGGAGAAGAAATGGCAGAACTCACCCGGTGAGTATGATTTTAATCTGAGCGGAAAGGGCAGTCAGCCGAAGCATAACAGGGCTGATGAACAGAAAAGGAGAGATTCCGGCGAGGTCTACGGCAGAGGGACGGAAAGCGCAGGCAGAAGCAGGAGCTACAGCTATGCTGAAGCGGAAGACGGATTCAGCAAGACCAACGGAAGGATCTTTGCAAGCAGCGGCAGACGAAAAGCGGGGCCGTGGGTTATGCTGATATGCGGTGTACTCTTATCGGTATTCAGTCTGGTTATTCTTGGACTTCTGAGCGTTGGAGCCTTTATGATAATGAGTACCGCCATTGCAGGTTTCATGGGAATGTTCGGCATATTTCTGGTAATAGGAGCAGTGCTTGCTGTCAAGGGCGGACTGGCGCTTCGCCTTTCAAAGAGATTCGATCAGCATGTAAGAAACCTTGAAGGGGAAGCTTATGCAGACATCAAGAAACTTTCCGCGTACTGTCACAGATCTGAAAAAGAGGTTCTTCGTGAGATAAAGAAAATGATCAAAAAAGGATGGTTCCCGCAGGGCCATCTTGACAACAGCGAAAAGTGCCTGATGGTCACCAATGAAGCTTATGAGCAGTATCTGTTCATGATAAAAAATGCCAGGATGCAGGAAGAGGAAAGAAAGAGAAAGCAGAAGGAGGAAGCGAAGAAAAACGGTGGCCTGAGCGCTGAAGTGAGAGAAGTGCTCAGAAAGGGCAACGAATATATAGAGAGCATAAGAAAGAGCAATGATGCTATACCTGGAGAAGAAATATCGGAGAAGATCTACAGGATGGAGCTTCTTGTAAAAAGAATATTTCAGCAGACGGAGGCTCATCCGGAGAATGTCGAGGATCTGGATAAGCTCATGGAGTATTATCTGCCGATGACGGTAAAGCTGCTCAATGCGTATGAAGAACTGGACGGACAGCCGATACAGGGAGAAAATATAATAAATTCAAAGAAAGAAATAGAAAACACCCTCGATACATTGAATAAAGCTTTTGGAAAAATGCTCGACAACCTGTTTGAAGATACGGCGTGGGATGTTTCATCGGATATATCGGTGCTTGAGAGTCTTTTGGCTCAGGAAGGTCTTACAGATGATGGATTTGCCGGAGGTCGCGGCAGAAAATAATTGAAAGGATTGGAGAAGTTATGAGTATGGAATTCAAAGAGCAAATGACGCCTACGCTTACGCTGGACTCGTTTGAAGAAACTGAAAAAACCGAAACTACGGCTGCGGAGTTTCAGGAGCCGGTACAGAAAATGGAGATGCAGGAAAAGATCGTTGAAGAAAATCCTCTCTCTGCGGAAGAAAAGCAGATGGTGGAGGATTTTGCCAGGCAGATAAACCTGGATGATTCGGCCGCCATATTGAGATATGGGTCCGGGACACAGAAGAAGATGGCCGACTTCTCGGAGACAGCGCTTGAAAAAGTCAAGACGAAGGATCTCGGAGAGGTGGGGGATCTGATAACGGGCGTAGTGAATGAACTGAAAGGATTTGACGCCACTGAAGAAAAAGGACTTTTCGGCTTTTTCAAAAAAGGCAAAAACAAGCTCGAAACTCTCAAAACAAAGTATGCCAAAGTAGAAACTAATGTCGAGAATATATGCAAGGTGCTTGAAGGGCATCAGATACAACTTTTGAAGGATATAGCCGTGCTCGATAAAATGTATGAGGCGAATCTCGTATATTTTAAAGAGCTGACTATGTACATAATGGCAGGAAAGAAAAAACTCGAAGAAGTTAGATCGGGAGAACTGCCGGCGCTTCTTGAAAAAGCAAAGTCGAGCGGTCTTGCGGAAGACGTTCAGGCCGCTAAGGATCTTGAATCCAAGTGTCTGCGCTTTGAGAAAAAACTGCACGATCTTGAACTGACGAGAACTATTTCCATACAGACGGCTCCGCAGATACGTATGGTACAGGGAAACGATACGATGATGGCGGAAAAAATACAGTCGACTCTGGTAAATACAGTGCCTCTGTGGAAGAGTCAGATGGTCATTGCCCTGGGAGTGGTACATTCCGGAGAAGCTGTAAAGGCTCAGCGGGAAGTGACCGATATGACAAACGAACTGCTGCGTAAGAATGCGGATATGCTCAAAACTGCGACTGTCGAGACTGCAAAGGAAACAGAGCGCGGTATCGTGGACATGGAAACGCTGCAGCATACTAACGATACTCTGATTTCGACACTTGACGAAGTCATGAGCATACAGCAGGAAGGCCGTCAAAAGAGGGCCGAAGCCGAAACTGAGCTCAGGAGAATGGAAAACGAGCTCAAATCGAAAATGCTGGAAGTTGTAAATAAGTAGACAGATAGGAGGTAGTTATGCGCTACAGGATTTTGGGGGACTCGGACTGCCCTATGGCAGAGGTGGATCTGGGTGTGAGAGAAACTATCAAGATCGAACGAGGTGCGATGGCGTATTCTTCAAATGTAGTTCTCGAAGGAAAGATGAACAGCAGCAAAAAAGGGCTCGGAGGAATGCTCGGCGCCATCGGCAGGAGCCTTACGAGCGGAGAGAGCATGTTTATAACTCACGCTACAGGTCAGATGGACGGAGCCTTTATAGGTATTGCTCCTCCTATTCCGGGCAAGATAAATCGTCTTGAAATAGGAGGCTCGCGTCAGTATCGTCTGAATACGGGAGTTTTTCTCGCCTGTGACAACAGCGTTGAATATACTATGGAGTCTCAGAATATAGGTAAAGCTTTATTTGGCGGAACGGGAGGCTTGTTCGTAATGGAGACAAGGGGAGCAGGGGATCTTCTTGTATCAGCATTCGGAGATATTCTTGAGATGGAAGTTACTCCGCACAGACCGCTTCTGGTGGACAATGAGCATGTGGTGGCGTGGGATGCGTCCCTTGATTATCAGATGCGTGTGGCTTCCGGAACCTTCGGGTTTACGACGGGAGAAGGTATAGTCAATGAATTTTACGGAAACGGAAGGGTGCTGATCCAGACGAGAAATGTGAGAAGTCTCGCAGAAGCTGTAAGACCGTTCATACCTACATCAAGCAACTGATGATTTTCATATATTAAATATTGCTTTTCGGACGTCCTTCGCCGAGCGTTTAAAACGTGCGGCAAAGGGCGTTTTTATATGCACTGGGCAAAAGTATCGAGAGTCATACCAGTACTACTTTGGACTGAGTTTTTCTTATCCGGCAGGCTTTAGATAAGAGCCGTCAATGCTCGAAAACACAGCAAATCCGCCAATGCTGCGGAAGAATAGGATGCAACGCCGGACGACACAGCAAAATTGAATATTGAGAAAACTGTTTTTTCGATTGCAAAAGTTTCTGCCGGTGCTATAATACATGGGAATTTAAAAGAAACAATAAAAGAGTTTTGGAGGTAAAATTAAAATGCATTCTAAAGAGCTGAAGCCAAGAAGGCTGTTTGTTCTTGGTTTCTTTGTGGTCATCCTTGCAGGAACGGCACTGCTCATGCTTCCGGTTTCGACTGGAACTGATGAATGTTTGTCATTCTTTGACAGTCTTTTTATGGCTACAAGTGCGGTATGTGTTACCGGGTTAGCCACTATAGACCCTGGAACAGGACTTTCTGTTTTCGGGCAGGCAGTCATGATGGGACTTATACAGGTGGGAGGTCTTGGCATAACATCTATAGGAGTCATGGTCATAATGTCTGCGGGAGGAAAGATCAGCATGGGAAATCAGAAGCTGGCTAAGGAATCCCTAAATCTGAACTCAGGAAAAGGTCTTAAAAATGTAATAAAGTCGGTTGCGCATGTTACCGTAGCCTTTGAATTTGGTGGAGCTGTTTGCAGCTTCATTACTTTTTATGGTGATTTTTCACCGGAAAAAGCAGTTTGGCTGAGCTGCTTTCACTCAATAGCGGCATTTAACAACGCAGGGTTTGACCTACTGGGAGATTTCAAGAGCCTCACGGATTATCATGCGGATGCCTGGCTCTGCTGCTCTACCAGCGGATTGATCATATTCGGCGGACTGGGATTTTTCGTAATAAAAGAGCTGATTTCAGGAAAGACGCCGAGAAAGTGGTCTCTGCATACTAAAGTGGTGATCACCATGACGGTGGCGCTGATAATCGGAGGAACTCTGTTTCTTAAAGCAACGGAGGGCGGAGATATATCCTGGCTTGAAGCGTATTTTCAGAGTGTGTCTTCGAGGACTGCCGGATTTGCGAGTATCTCCATGGGAAACCTGAGCAAAGCAGGGCTGATGGTGATCATGCTGCTGATGTTTATCGGCGCTTCGTCAGGTTCTACCGGAGGCGGTATAAAAACGACTACCATGTTCATCCTCGTAAAAAAAGCGGTGAGCACCGTGTTCAACGGAAACTGTACGGCATATAAAAGAGAGATACCGGAAAACGTGGTCACCAAGTCATTTATGGTATTTCTGCTGGCTATAGCGGTCATATTCATAGGAACCTTTGCTGTATGTATGATGGAGCCTGATTTTACTTTTGAACAGATATTGTTTGAGGTAGTGAGCGGATTTTCAACGACAGGATTTTCAACAGGGATAACTCCTGAGCTTTGTGACGGAAGCAAAGTAGTGCTTTCCGCCGCTATGTTCACCGGAAGAGTGGGTCCTCTTACTCTTGCGACTATATGGCTGAGCAGGGCGAAACCGCAGATATCGTACTCGCAGGAAGAGATAAATATAGGATAGTTTTATATATAATATGGGATCAAAGAAGATCCTGAGGAGGATAAAAATGATGTATGAGATGAAGACGCGGGAAAAAAGAGCTGCGGAAACGAAGAAAACAGGGTTTGGAATAATAGGATTGGGAAGATTCGGTACGGCGCTTGCCAAGACGCTTTCGGAGGCAGGAGCAGAGGTAATGGTCATAGACGGTGATGAAACGAAGCTGAGACAGGTAAGAGACTACGTGCAGGATGCTTTCAAATTGGGAAAACTTACGAAAGAAGCGCTGGAGGAGACAGGTATAGGCGAGTGTGAGACCGTGATAGTATGTATCGGTGAAAAGATAGATGTCAATCTTCTGACTACACTCAATGTTATAAACCTGGGAGTGCCGAGAGTCATATCCAAGGCGGACAGCGTGGAACATATGGAAATACTGGAAAAGATAGGAGCCGAATTTGTACAGCCGGAAACAGAGACTGCTACGAGACTTGCGGCTGTGCTTCTGTCATCGAGATCTATGGATATGATGAGACTCAATGACGACTATGTGGTTTCGGAAATAAAAATAAACGACAGGCTTTCAGGGAAAAGGCTTAAAGATCTGCACCTCGATAAATACGGTATCAAGCTGGTGGCTATAGAGAGAGAAGAAGGCATCATGACCGATACAGAGGACGACGGGATCATGCTTGAAGAAAACGACGCCATCGTAGTGCTGGGCAAGTTTGCAAATATAGACAGATTTGAGAAGAGGAAACTGAAGTAAACAGTTTTTTTTTACAGACACTTCTGATATAATATAAAGTTAGAAAACACGGAAACAGGAGTGGACTATGTTCGATAAACTTGATTTTATAAC
This sequence comes from uncultured Eubacterium sp., assembly GCA_900542385.1. GTDB lineage: Bacteria > Bacillota > Clostridia > Peptostreptococcales > Anaerovoracaceae > Lentihominibacter > Lentihominibacter excrementavium. The sequence goes on along the minus strand of UQNP01000010.1, from coordinate 5,012 downwards.
GGAAAAATACGATGAACTGTCGAAAAAAGTGTCGGATCCCGACATAATAAACAATCAGCCTGTATGGCAGAAGTATGTAAAAGAGATGGGTGAAATGGAGCCTATCGTAAAAAAATACAAGGAATACAAAAAAGCCAAAGATGATCTTGCGGAAGCAAAAGAGATGCTCGAAGAAGGCGATGATGAGATGCGTGAACTGGCGAAGATGGAGATCTCCGAGCTGGATGAAAAGATCGAGACGATGGAAGGGGAGCTCAAGGTACTGCTGCTTCCTAAAGATCCTAACGATGAAAAGAATGTTATCCTGGAGATAAGAGCCGGAACAGGTGGTGAAGAGGCGGCGCTGTTTGGCGCGGATCTTCTCAGGATGTATACCAGGTATGCGGAAAGAAAGCACTGGAAGACTGAGATGATGGAGATAAACGATACAGGACTGGGAGGGATAAAAGAAGCTGTAATCCTCATAAAAGGAAAGGGAGCGTATTCGAGACTTAAGTATGAGAGCGGCGCTCATCGAGTACAGCGAGTACCTGAGACGGAATCCAGCGGCAGGATACACACATCGGCTGCAACGGTGGCTGTGCTTCCTGAGGTCGACGATGTTGAGGTGGATCTGAATCCAAACGATGTCAGAGTCGATGTTTACAGAGCATCCGGGAATGGAGGCCAGTGTGTAAACACCACCGATTCTGCTGTCAGACTGACTCATGAGCCGACAGGACTTGTGGTTACGTGTCAGGATGAAAAGTCACAGATAAAGAACAAGGAAAAAGCTTTCAAAGTGCTGAAATCAAGGCTCTACGACCTGAAGATGCAGGAACAGAATAAGGAGATCGCAGATCAGAGAAAGAGTCAGGTAGGGTCAGGAGACAGAAGCGAGAGAATAAGGACATACAATTTTCCTCAGGGAAGAGTGTCGGATCACAGGATAGGAATGACTCTCTACAAGCTCGATAATTTCCTGGACGGGGATATAGATGAGATAATAGACGGACTCATAACAAACGATCAGGCTGAAAAGATGAAAGCGTTTTGATCATGAAAACGAAGATTTTAACAACGGAGGCGGCTGACATAGATGAAGCCGCCGAAATAATAAGAAGGGGAGGGCTTGTGGCTTTCCCGACGGAAACGGTGTACGGACTGGGAGCTGATGCTCTGAATGAAAAGGCGGTCGCATCCATATATGAAGCGAAGGGAAGACCGAGCGACAATCCGATGATAGTGCATATCGCCCACGCTGAAGAGCTGGGAAAGATCGCAGAATATACCGGAGAGGATATGCGAAAGCTGATGGAAATGCTGTGGCCGGGACCTCTTACTCTCATATTGAAGAAGAAGTCATGTGTTCCTGACAGGACGACGGGAGGACTTGACACTGTGGCGGTGCGGATGCCGGAAAACGATACGGCGCGCAGGCTCATCGAAAGGTCAGGCTGTCCCATAGCTGCGCCAAGCGCTAATATTTCCGGAAGACCCAGCCCGACGAGGGCTGCCGATGTGATAGCGGATATGGACGGAAGGATAGACGCTGTGATAAAAGGCGGAGATTGCCGCGTCGGCATAGAATCTACTGTTCTTGATATGACGGAAGAAGATCCTGTGATACTTAGACCGGGAATAATAACGGCGGACAGGATATCTGAAGTCCTGGGCAGAGATGTTTACTATGACAGAGCTCTCTCGCAGAAGCCGGGAAGTAATGATTTCAGGCCTAAATCTCCGGGAATGAAGTACAGGCACTATGCCCCTAAAGCGGACATGCTCATAGTTGAAGGAAAGGGAGCAGAGGTAAGAAAATATGCAGAGGAGCTCAGGCAGAAGAAAGAGACTGAGGGTGTCAAGACGGCGGTGCTCATCTTTGAGGAAAACGATGCAAAAAGGGCTGCTCATGATTTCTTTTCCGCTCTCAGAGATCTGGACAGAGAGGGAACAGAGCTTATAATAGCGGGAGCGTTGGATACAAAAGACCAGATAGGCTTTGCTGTAATGAACAGGATGATAAAATCGGCCGGATACAATGTTATAAAGCTGCCGTCTGCGGCAGACAGATAATAAAAGGAGAATGAAAATGAAGATAGCTGTTGCCAGTGACCACGGCGGATACAAACTCAAGGAATATCTTAAGAAATACCTTGAGGAAAAAGGTGAGGAAGTGATCGATCTCGGCACTGATTCCGAAGAATCTGTAGACTACCCGGTATACGGAAAAGCCTGCGGAGAGGCGGTAGTGTCAGGAAAAGCGGACAGAGGCATAGTGTGCTGCGGCACGGGGATCGGTATATCCATCGCCGCAAATAAAGTTAAAGGTGTAAGATGTGCGCTCTGCACGGATGTCCACATGGCTGAGATGTCAAGAAAGCACAATAACGCCAATGTGCTTGCTCTCGGAGGACGCACCACTTCCGATGAGGACGCCAGAAAGATAACAGAGGCGTGGCTGGATACGGGATTTGAAGGTGGAAGACATCAGCGCAGAGTAAACATGTTGGATGAGTAATTGAATTGGCAGTTATGCCTAGGGGCATTTGCATAACGAGTGTGAAAAATGAGTTTGAAAAAATGAATGTGAAAGGCAGGTACAGATTATGAGCAATGTATATGTATTCGATCATCCGTTAATTCAGCATAAGACTGCTATGATAAGAAAGCAGGAGACAAGCGTAAAAGATTTCAGAGAACTGGTAAAGGAAATCGCTATGCTTATGGGATATGAAGCTACGAGAAAGCTTCCTCTCGAAGAGGTGGAGATAACTACACCTATGCAGAAAACAACAGTTAATATGTTAAAGGGTGAGGATATTGCCATAGTACCTATCTTAAGAGCAGGCCTTGGAATGGTGGACGGAATGCTGGCTCTTGTGCCTAACGCAAAGGTAGGACATATAGGTCTTTACAGAGATCCGGAAACTCACGAGCCTGTTGAATATTACTGCAAGCTTCCTAACGATATAGACAAGAGAGAAATATTCGTAGTCGATCCGATGCTTGCAACAGGCGGAAGCGCTTCGGCGGCTATCAACTTCATCAAGGAAAGAGGCGGAAAGAAGATCATATTCATGTGTCTCATCGCTGCTCCTGAAGGTATAGAAGTGCTTCAGAAGGATCACCCTGATGTGGATATATTCATCGCTGCAAAGGATGACTGCCTCAATGAAAACGCATATATCCTTCCGGGGCTCGGCGATGCGGGAGACAGACTTTACGGTACGAAATAATGACTGAAATATCTGCCGATCCGGCGCTTTTTATCAATCGTCCGAGAGATGTCAGCTTCATCGGAAAAATACAGGCATCAAAAGGAATAATTGAAATTTGGAGGAAAATAGAATGAAAAACTTTATACCTGATAATGTCAGCAGGTATGATAACGTATACGACGTGCTGAAGGAGAGAGGTTTTATAGAACAGTCGACGGATGAAGAGAAAATAAGAGAACTCCTTCAAAACGAGAAGGTGAAATTCTATATAGGCTTTGATCCGACGGCTGACTGTCTGCATGTAGGACACTTCATGCAGGTCATAATAATGATGTACATGCAGAAATACGGACACACTCCTGTAGTGCTCCTGGGAGGAGGTACAGGCTTTGTCGGCGATCCTTCCGGAAGGACGGATATGCGTCAGATGATGAGCGCCGAAACGATAGAAAACAACTGCATGGAGTTTAAAAAACTCTTCGATAAATTCATAGATTTTGATGAGGAGTGGAAATACGAAGGAAACGATGGAGTTTTCAAGCCGGGACACGAAAACAAGACTCCTGAGCCGGGAAAGGCCATAGTTGTTAATAATGCGAACTGGCTGCTTCCGCTCAATTATATAGACTTTATAAGAGAGATCGGTTCCTGCTTCAACGTAAACAATATGCTCAGAGCAGAGTGCTTCAAGCAGAGGATGGACAGAGAAGGCGGACTCACCATGTTTGAGCTGAACTATATGCTTATGCAGAGCTATGACTTCATGGTTATGGCTCGTGACTTCGATGTGAAGATAGAGTTCGGGGGCAACGATCAGTGGTCCAACATTATAGGAGGAGTCGATCTGACGAGAAAGAAGACGGGCAAGGAAGTGTACGGCATGACCTTCTCGCTGCTTACCAATTCAGAAGGAAAGAAGATGGGCAAGACCCAGAAGGGCGCTCTTTGGCTCGATGCGGAAAAGACCTCTCCATATGAATTTTTCCAATACTGGAGAAATGTCGCTGATGCGGATGTGGAAAAGTGTCTCAGGATGCTGACTTTCCTGCCTATGGATGAGGTAAGAAGACTTGCTTCTCTTGAGGACAGAGAGATAAACAAGGCTAAGGAGATCCTCGCTTATGAAGTAACCAAGCTTGTACACGGTGAGGAAGAAGCTGTAAAGGCGCGTGACGCGGCAAGAGCTGCTTTCAGCGGCGGCGGAGATATGAGCGCTATGCCTGTGACCGAATTTGCGAAAGAAAAACTTGCAGGGGAAGGCATGGGAGTAGTGACCTTCATCAAGGAGCTGGGACTGGTTCCGAGCAACAGAGAAGGTTTTATGACCATAGAACAGGGCGGTCTTAAGATCGACGGCGAGAAAGTCACCGACAAGAAGATGACGATAACTGAGGCTACCTTCGGCGGAGGCAAGATCCTTATCGAAAAAGGCAAGAAAAAGAAAGTCGTCGTAGAGCTTGTGTAGCTTTGAACTAATGGCTCGAACTTATAGACGATAAAGAAAAAACGATAAAGAAAATCAAATCAGATATAAAGCGGCGGTGCAGCCTGTTGGCTGTACCGCTGTTTTTTGTTTTTGTATGGGAAAATTTAATATGTCTTATTGCGGTGTACCAGAATGTACCGCGATATCCGGAAAATCCGACTCTGTTATCGTGAAGCCGTATTTTATGCGAGCTCACGATATAGCAAAGAAAAAATCCCGGTGAAAATATCGTGAATCGTAAGAATCTGTTGTCTGTGATATTATGACATAAAAGAATATGAAGCAGAGAATACTTATATAAGTATTTCCGCACTGTCACTTTAAAA